>JBAVNY010000318.1:0-1624 GCA_049691535.1 Candidatus Acidiferrum sp. | reverse complement strand
CCCCTAACTCACCCCTACCTTAATTATAGACGCAAATATCCCCAATTCGGTGGTATCGCAGGTACGATTCTGATGGGGCCGGATTGGTTGCACCCCCGTAGCGGCTGACACCTGCTTGGCGTTCATTGTAACATACGTGATCACGCTGCCTCCCGATGTTTCCCCCCGTGACATACTTGAGGGAACTTGACGGGCAAAAGAAGGGAATTGATCCGATCGATCCATGGCCGAGCCACTCGAACTGAAGAAAACGCTCAATCTTCCTAAAACCGAGTTTTCCATGAAAGCCAGCCTTCCGCAAAATGAGCCGAAGCAGCTGGCAGCCTGGGAGGACGCACATCTTTACGAGCGGATTTTAGAGGTGCGCAAAGGGAAGCCGCTGTTTGTGCTGCACGACGGGCCGCCTTATCCGACGGGCGAGATTCATCTGGGGACCGGGCTGAACAAGATTTTGAAGGATCTGGTCGTCAAGACCAAGAGCATGGCGGGGCACTACGCGCCCTACGTTCCTGGTTGGGATTGCCACGGTCTGCCGATTGAAACGAAGGTAGAAAAGGAGCTGGGCGGAAAAGGCAAAGTGCCGCCGGCGGAATTCCGGGCGTTGTGCCGGGAATTTGCAGCGCGCTTTGTGGAGCAGCATAAAAAAGATTTCAAGCGGCTGGGCATTTTCGGTCGATGGAACGAGCCTTATTTGACGATGAATTTCGACTATGAGGCGGTCATTGCAGGCGCGTTTTTGGATTTCGTGGAAAAAGGCTACGTCTACCGGGGACGCAAACCGGTCTATTGGTGCTTCCACGATTCCACGGCGCTGGCCGAAGCGGAAGTCGAGTACGAGGATCACGTCAGCCCGTCGATCTGGGTGAAGTTTGCGGTGGTGGGCGGCGGGAGTGGCGAAGCCGCGAAATTGGGCAGCGACGTCAGCGCGGTGATCTGGACGACGACTCCCTGGACGATTCCGCACAATCGCGCGCTCGCGTTTCATCCGGATTTCGACTACGTCGTCGTTGATACCGAGAGAGGCGCGCTATTGCTTGCGGCGGATCGCGTAGCGGCTTTGCAGGCCGAGTGCAGTATTGCAGACGCCACGGTTCGCGCCACCTACAAGGGCCGCGATTTCGAAGGCATGAAGTTCCAGCACCCGTTTCTACCGATTCAGGTGCCGGGGGTTCTCGCAACGTATGTGACGCTCGATCAAGGAAGCGGCATCGTTCACACCGCGCCAGGCCATGGCGTGGATGACTTCAATACTGGACAGAAATACGGTTTGGAGATCGCCGCGCCGATCAATGACCGTGGCGTGTACCTGGAGGGCCTGCCCGAGTACAAAGGGAAAGATGTCTTCACCGCAAACCCGATTATCGTGAAGCTGCTAGGCGAACGCGGCGCGCTGCTTGGCCATCACAGCTACAAGCACAGCTATCCCCATTGCTGGCGCTGCCATAACCCGGTGATTTTTCGCGCCACCGAACAGTGGTTCATCGGCATGGACCTCAAGAATTTCCGCCAGGACGCCCTGCGCGCCATCTCGCAAGTAAAGTGGAAGCCCACATGGGGCGAAGAGCGCATCTCCAACATGGTCGCCACGCGCCCCGACTGGTGTATCTCGCGGCAGCGCGTGTGG
>JBAVNY010000317.1:0-1566 GCA_049691535.1 Candidatus Acidiferrum sp. | reverse complement strand
CAAGTCACTCGAACAATTTCGCGTCTTGCGCGAGACCAATCTAGCTCTCTACAAGACACTCTCACCCGAACAATGGAAGCATCACGGCATGCATTCCGAGCGTGGCGAAGAAACCCTCGAGAAAATCGTCCGCATGATGGCTGGTCACGACGTGAACCACATTGAACAAATTGAACGCATCCTCACGCCTAAGAAATAACCTCGGGCTCTTCCTTAGGGGCACGAAATATCGTGCCCAGCCCCGCATTCCGAGTGCATCGCGTCGTGCGTAGTGGAGGGATTGCGGCACCATCATCACCCCTCCGCCACCGCTCCCATCGCCGACCACGTCATTCCGAGCGCCGCGAGATCTCTGCCCCAACGCGCGACTTATGCGCGATAAACTCCCTCTTCGATTTCCAACCAATCGACACATTCGTTGAAATTAAAAGTAACGCAAGTTTTACCGTACCGCGGCCTGTTTTCGTGAGACGTCTCCTCCCCTCCTCCGGTTTCTACAGCACATTCCCTAACAACAATAAATTGCTACTCGCGCACCACCCACGCATCTAACTAGATGTAAGCGCTATCAAGGTGAATAACACAATGAAACTCAAAACGAAATCGTCTCTTTCCGTATCGATTGGAACTGTCTTCCTCGGTGCGGCCTTGTCATTTCCTGCGTGGGCGCAAGATCCTCAAAATCAGCAAATGCAGAATGAACCGCCTGCTCAGCAGCAACAGCAAGCTCCGCCTCAGAATCAGAACGCTCGTCCCGGACGGCCCGGCGCCATCAACTACGTCGAAGGCCAAGCCAACATCGGCACCCGCCAGCTGAACGGCAATTCCGTCGGCTCCACGGAACTGGAATCAGGTCAGGTTCTGACCACGCAAGCCGGCAAAATTGAAATCCTGCTGACGCCCGGCGTATTCCTGCGCGTCGCAGACAATAGCGCCGTCAAAATGGTCTCGCCAGACTTGGCTAACGTCGACGTTGCTGTGCTGAAAGGCCGCGCCATGGTGGAAGTTACCGACATCAGCAAGAACAACAACATTCGCGTCGATCTCAATGACGCGTCCGTCAAGGTGCTGAAGCGGGGCTTGTACGACTTCGACGCCGATCACAACCAGCTCCGCGTCTTCAAAGGCAAAGCGGACGTGCTGACCGGCAATCAAAAAGTTAGCGTGGGCGACAATCACGCGGTCACCCTCAACTCCGGTGACACCAAGCTAAAGTCCAAGGGTTTCGACGACAAGCTCTACACCGACGACTTCTACCGCTGGTCTGGCCTCCGTTCCGGCTACCTGGCGGAAGCAGACGCGGAAACGGCTCGCCTCTACGTTAACGGCGGCCCCGGCTGGTATGGCTCAGGCTGGTATTGGAGTCCCTGGTACAGCTCCTACACCTTCATCCCAGGTGATGGCATCTTCTACAGCCCATTCGGCTGGGGCTTTTACTCGCCGTTTGCCGTTTACGGTTCGCCCTTCTTCTATGGCGGATACGGCGGCTATTACGGCCATTACCATCGCTTCGGCGATTTCCATGGCCCCTACGGCCACGGTTTCGAACCCCGCGGCGGATTCCAC
>JBAVNY010000316.1:0-6477 GCA_049691535.1 Candidatus Acidiferrum sp. | reverse complement strand
CGGATCAGCTACACAACAGCGCCCCGCGAAACCATCTCGCAATTCCAAACTTAAACAGACTTCATTGCTCTTCTGCCAAGCTGTGAGAGATGTGGGCTAGGGGTGGCTGGGCGGCGTGTACGCGGTTGGCCATCTGAAGTTGGACACTACGGGTGGTTAGGATTGGGTGTCGTCGAATTCTTTCATCCAGTTGCGGCCTTTTAGGACTTCGCGGGGGCGGGTGCCGTCGGGAGGACCGACGATGCCGTCTTTTTCCATGAGGTCGATCAGGTGGGCGGCACGACCGTAGCCGATGCGGAGACGGCGTTGCAGAGTTGAAGTGGAGGCGCGACCCATTTCGCAGCAGACGCGGACGGCATCCTGGTAGAGATCGTCATCAACTTCTTCGCCGGCTTCACCGGCCGCATCGCCGCCACTGGCGCCATTCTTTTCATTTTCATCTTTAGGAGCTTCGAGGAGTTGTTCGTTGTACTTGGCGGGAGCCTGGGCGCGCCAGAAATCGCATACGGCGCTGATTTCATCTTCGGACACCAGCGGGCCGTGGATGCGGTGGAGTCGCGCGGAACCGGCTGGGAGGTAAAGCATGTCGCCTTTGCCAAGCAGCGATTCGGAACCGTTGGAATCGAGAATGGTGCGGGAATCGACTTTGCTGGCGACGCGGAAAGATATGCGCGCGGGGAAATTGGCTTTGATAAGGCCGGTGATGACGTCGACGGAGGGACGCTGGGTGGCGAGAATCAAGTGAATGCCGACGGCGCGAGCCATTTGCGCGAGACGAGTGATGGACTCTTCGACGTTGTTGGTGTCGACCATCATGAGGTCGGCAAGTTCGTCGTTGATGATGACCAGGTAGGGAAGCGGCTTGTGTTCGGATTCGACAGTGTTGTCGAAGAGCGAGAGCGATTGCTGCTTCTGGAAAGTGCGATTGTACTGATCGATGTTGCGGACGCCCCGCTGCGCCAGTAGCTTGAGGCGATTCTCCATTTCCCTGGTGGCGTTGCGGAGAACGTTGGAGGCGACTTTGGGGTCGGTGACGACGGGCGCGATGAGATGTGGAATGCCTTCGTAGAGATTGAGTTCGAGGCGCTTGGGATCGACGAGAACCATCTTCACATCGTCGGGGGTGGCTTTGTAGAGGATGGACATCATCAGCGAGTTGATGAAGACGCTTTTACCGGTGCCGGTAGAGCCGGCGATGAGCAGGTGGGGCATGGAAGCTAGATCGGTGACGCGAATGCGGCCATGAAGGTCGCGACCCATGGCGAGGGTGAGTTTGCTGGGCGAATTGCTGAATTCGGTGGCTTCGACGATCTCGCGGAGGGCGATGGTTTCGCGTTTGTCGTTGGGAACTTCGATACCGATGGTGGATTTGCCGGGGATGCGTTCGATGAGAATGGATTCGGCTTGAAGAGCGAGGCAAAGATCCTCGGTGAGGCCGATGATGCGGCTGTATTTGATGCCGGCTTCGGGCTTGAATTCGAAGGTGGTGACGACCGGGCCGGGATTGATTTGGGTGACGCGGCCTTCGACGTCGAACTCGTGACACTTTTCTTCAATGGCGCGAGCACGCTTTTTTAGTTCATCTTCATCAAGCTTGTGGCTGCCTTCACCTTGTTTGAGGAGTTGGATGGAAGGCAATTTGTAATTGGTGTTGGGCTTGGCGATTTTTGGTTCGGTTTTTTTTGCGGGCTTTTCCTGATTGGCGAAGAGGATGGGGGCTTTGTGGATTTCGCCTCGGTTGGCGGTTTCTTCTTCCTCTTGCTCCTCGTCGGCTACGGCGGACTTGTTCTTTTTGAAGATGTCGCTGTCGTCGTTGAGATGAATGGTTTTTGGTTCTTCGGGAGCTTCGCCGCGGCCTAGTTGAGAGACGGGCTTGCGGCCAGCGATGCGGCGTTCTTCAACAGCGCGGCGCATGCGGGCTTGATCGCGTTCATCGCGCCAGGCGTGCCAACGGGCCTGGACGCGTTGGAGGACGCCGAGTTTTTCCATGCGGCCGAGGGGACCTTTGGAGCTGCTGGCCCAGGCGTGAGCGCCACTAAAAGAGAAACTGGTGGTGAGGAAGAGCGCGACGACCATGATGGCGATGGCGACGAGATTGGCGCCCCAGACGTTGAAGCCAGTGCGCAGGCCGTGGGAGACGAGTGTGCCGAGCATGCCGCCGGGAGGAAGGGCGTCGCGGATGTCCCAGAAATGCCACAGCGAGAGTAGGGTAGGCACGGAGAGCAACAGAAGCACGAAGCCGAAGGCGGTGGGGATTTGCGATTCCATGGGGCGGCTGCGGAGCCAGCGCCAGCCGAGAATGCCGAGTGCCGCGGGGATAAGCAGCGCGGTCCAGCCAAAAAATTGGAAGAAGAGATCGGCAGTGTAGGCGCCCACGGGACCAATCCAATTGCGGGCGGGATGATCGCCCATAGAGGCGGTGCTGACGTTGAAGGCCGCATCGTGGGGATTGTAGGTGAGTAGGGATAGGCCCAGAAGGATGGCGATGGTGATACACAAGAAGCCAACCAGCTCGTTGAGCCGTTTGTTTTCGGTAGGCGTAAGAAAGCGCACAGGTTCTCCTCAGCGAATGGGGGAAGGCTGAGTGTCTCAAGAAGCGCGGCGCTGCGCTAGCTTGTGAGGAACGAAGGAATAATAGCAGAGGATGGGAGGAGTACAAGAGTGGGGTTAGGGGGATGTGCTATCGCGTGTGGTGGTCGAGAAGATGGCTCCGAAGAAGAAACGATAACGCAGAGCGCGCAGAGAGGCGCGGAGGAGGCGCAGCCGGCGTAAGGGTGAGGTCTTCGTTGTGCCGGATGACCGATTTGGTTGATTGGAGATTGAGAGCACAGCCAGGAATGAATGGCTGTGCTACAAAGTGCGCAAGAAAAACGGCGCTATCGAGTCGCGATATCTCCAAATGGGAGGGCTGAGGATTACTTGATGGAGTCGGCGCCGGCTTTGGCGCATTGACCGTCGTGCTCGCTGGCATCGCCGGAGACGCCGATGGCGCCGATGATTTTGCCGTCCTGGATGATGGGAATGCCGCCCTCGATTGGGGTGGCGTTGTCGAGGCGAAGAATGCGATTACCGGCGCCGCCGGCGGCCACAGCGTCTTGCAGAGCTTTCGTGGGCCGCTTAAAGATCGCTGCGGTCCGCGCTTTGGCGATGGAGATTTGCGCGCTTCCCAGTTGGGTATTGTCCATCTTCTCGTAATAGACGAGATTTCCGGACGTGTCGACGATGGCGACGGCCATGGTCCAATTATTTTTGCGGGCTTCGGCGAGAGCCGGGGCGGCGACTTTCTTGGCTTCTTCGAGCGAGATGGGAGCGCCGTAGGGATTGGGCATTTGTGCGAATGCGGGGATGGCGGAAATTGTTGCGAGTGCGAAGGCTAGGAAATATTTGGTGACCGACGGCATCGGGAGCTCCTTGTTGGGATGAGTGCGAGATGTTAGCAGAAATGAAAGAATGAAGAGAAAAGATTTGGATGTACGAGGATGTCGAAGCGAGGCGGCAGAAGACCGAACAGCCGCGAAAACTGGCCTTACGGGAGCTTGAGACTCGGAGAAAAATGAATCTCGCTTCCCGGAAGGACATTGAGATTACGGGACCATTCGGGTGCGCCGGCGAACTTCAAAGTGAGCCGATGGTGTCCCGCCGGAATCTGGAGCGTCGAGGGAGTCTTGCCGACCAGTTCGGTATCGACATAGATTTCGGCGTTAGACGGATTGGACAGGACTACAACGGTGGCACTGGAAGAGTTGGCTTGAGGTTCAACGGAAGTTAGTTTGTCGTTCTCAAATTTCAAGACGAGGCCCGAGTACTGCTCGAGAGAATCCTTGTCGTGGCGGAAGGTTATTTTTGGCTGGCCGAGAAGGCTGCTGACTTGTTCAGTGGACATGCCAGTCGTGAGATTTGCAGGGGCAGCGGAAGTGGGCTCCAGACTAGATTGGCTGGTGTCAACGGGCCGACCCGAAGAAGATGCTGCGACCGCGGACCTCGAGGCGAGGCTGGCAGCGGTGGGCGCAGCATGGGCCGGAACGGCGCGGCCTTCTGGGAGAAACCAGGAATCAACAGCACGAAGAACTGTGTCTCGATCAGCGTTGGCAAGGGTTTCGTCAGGGAAATTGAAAGTGGGAGCGGTCCAGACTCGCCCTTGCCCGGCTTTGGTGGCGACGGCGCGGGCCGATAGCAACCCGAAATTGACAGAACCGGCGCCGACGTGGATGGCGGTTACGTAAAAACGTTCTCCGACAGGGACCGCGTAGTCCTGATGGCCGCGATAGAGTTTGGCTTGTGCGCCGTCAATCGCGGAGGAAGCAATTTCGCTGCGGGTAAGAGAGCCGTAAAGACCTTCTCGTTGGATGACAACGATAATGCCTGGCCTGCGGATATCGGTTTCGGCTCCGACGCCCATGAGTTTCTTGCCGACGTCGGAAGGCTGGTAGGTCTGAATGAGAATTTGTTCCAGGATCTGCCGCTGGTCGGCGGTAGCTTTTTCTTGCGCCCAGGAAGGCAACGACAAGAGAAGAAGCGCGAGACAAAAACAGAGTGGACGTGATTGCATTCAGAGCCCTCGGAGGTACAAAGGATTATAGAAGGCGGTGCTGGATGGTGACAAGAACAGGGGCCAGCGAAAGGCTGCAAGATTAGCCGGGGAGGAGGGTTTCTTGGGAGGAGACGGCTTGCCAGCCGTGTTGGCCGTAGACGTAGACGCGGGTGACGCGGAATTGTTGGCCGACGGTGTGACCTTCGTGCAGGGCGATGGTGCTGCGGGTGCTGGTGACGACGGCGACTTCTTTGTAGATGCGGACGCGAATATCGGAAACGACGAAGGAAGAGTAAAAGTCGGAGGCGAGTTGTAATGCGGAGAGGAATTGATTTTTGTCCATGACGCGGCCGTTGGGGGCGACGGCGATGAAATCGTCGCTGTACACGCGGCGGAAGAAGGTGAGGTTGCGTTGCTGGAGGGCGCGGGCGTTTTCTTTTTCGAGGGTGGCGAGTTCGTCGTGAGCCATTTCGAGTTTGGCGACGCGCTGCTGCGGGGTGAGTTCTTCGAGTTCTTCGGGGGTCTGGGCGCGCGCGGGGAGAGCGGTCGCGAGTAGAAGAAGAGCGAGAACAAATTTCATGCGGAACACCTCGGAGTGAATGAGTCTAGAAAAGTATAGCGGGGTATGTGAGGGCTGGGAGATCGAGGTGCGGAGAGAGTAAAGAGTTGGAGGAAAGAGGAGAGAAAGTTTTAACGCAGAGGTCGGAGCACAGAGGTTGTCACGGAGAAACAGCGCGCGGTCACAGTGACTGTCGGTGGGCGATTGATATTGCCACGATCCCTCCGCTGCGTGACCCGGCGCGCCAAAAGACAGCGCGAAAGAAAAGGCCGGGTCACTTCGGTCGGGATGACAGCGTAAAACGAAGAAACGTTAGAAGATGTCGATGGTGGTGACGCTTAGGGGAGGAAGGGTTACGGTTAGGGTGGAGCTTGAGGCGGGTTGGGTGCCGGTGGGAATGGGTTGGATGGGGCTCTGGGATTGGGCGGACGTGGCGGTGATTTGATAGAGGTGGGCGATTCCGGAAAGAGGTTGTCCGGTGATGGCGGTGACTTGTGTGGTAGTGGAGCGGTTGATGGCGACGAAGACCACGCGGCCCGGAGTAGTGGAATCGGTGCTGGCGTAGAGCGCGACGTTGGCGATGTTGGATGAGGTGGCATGCAGGGAAGTGTCGCCGAAACTGGAGTTGGCGCCATCGAAATCGCGGAAGGCGCGGAAGCCGGCGAAGATGTAAGGCTCGTTGCTGCTGAGCGGCCAAAGATTGGCGGCGAAAAGATTTTGCGCGCCGAAGATACCGAGATTATCGGCTTGGGCGATGGTGCCGGCGATGTGCAGTCCACCACCGTTGTTGTATTCGGTGATGGAGAGTTTCATGCCGGGATTTTCCGCGGCGATTTTTGATTGCAGGCGGCCGAGGATGTAGATGGGTCCGCCGAGAACACTGTTGGTGATCCAGGAATTTTCGGAGTAGGTGGTGTCCCAGAGGCTGCGCGGGCTCTGGACGATGGCTTGCACTTGCGCGGCGGTGAGCGTAGGCCCGCTGAGATTCGTAACGCGCGTCGTGCCGTCGGTGGCTTCGGAATACCAATGAAAATCGTAGACGTCGACCAGCGGCTTGCCGTAGGTGGTGGAAGCCGTTTTGATAGCGGGAAGATATTTGTCGGGGAACCAATTGTTGCCGGAAGGAGTGGCGCTGAGTTCGCCCTGCCAATTATAGATACCTTCGAAACCGTAGTGGACGGGACCAAAAATGACGAGGTTTGGAAATTGATCTTTGAGAGCTTGGGTAAGTGAGATGGTTTTGGAGATGTAGGTCGATGAGGTGACGGCGGTGGCACCTTGCACTTCGAGATGCGTGGAGTTCCAAAGTTCGGGCTCGTTGTCGAGTTGCACGAAGACGGGATGAGTTGTGGGAGTGGCGCCGAAAATGGACTGGCCAGAGAATTTC
>JBAVNY010000315.1:0-1743 GCA_049691535.1 Candidatus Acidiferrum sp. | reverse complement strand
GCATCGAGAAGCACGGCGGACCGTGTGTTGGAGGAGAAGGGCGGGACGAATTCGGGCATCTCAAGCTGGGAGGAATTGGCGCAACGCTGGCGGCCGAAATAGAGAAGCTGACCGGATTCGAGTCGCGTTCGGTTGTCCTCGGGCAAATTCAGCGAGGTGGATCCCCTAGTGCTTTCGACCGCGTATTGGCGACCCGCTACGGATTGGGAGCTATCGACATGGTGCACCGCGACGAATGGGGACGGATGGCAGCGTTGCGCGGCAACAAGATTATCTCCATCCCGCTGGCCGAAGCGATCGCCTCCAATCGTAAGGTGGATCAGGAAATCCTCGACGCTGCGACTGGAATTCTCGACAAGCTCGACTACAAAGTGTAGAAAAATGCGTAACTTGCGGTAATTCGGGGCCGTGCGACACCGGCCGTGGTGCGGTGTCCCCGATTAGGTGCACCTTTCCCCGAAGCCCCTTTTCCCTGCTCCAGGGCCCATCCGGCTTGGGTTTTGCTTGGCATGGGAATGGGTTTCGGGGCATACTGACGCAGTACCCTCCCCCGAGACTGGCTCTGAGGACATTCCCGTGATGTTTCGAAACGAGACGCAGCCCGAGGATCATATCGAGCGGTCCATGCCGCTCCCTCCGCAACCGACCTTGCCAGATGTGGAGGTGCAGCGGAAGCGAATGTTGATTGCGCTGGGAATCCTGCTGGTCGCACTTGCAGCAGTCATCCTGAAAGACTGGGATTTCTGGTTTCCCCCGGCGGGCGAAGTGCAACAGGCCATATTTCACGCCAGGAGCAGGACCACTGCGAGCACTCCAGCGGTCTCGGCTGCGGTTCCGTCAAGGGACAAAAAGTCAGTCAAACCTTCTGCCCCGGCCTCCGATGATGCACCACCCTTTTCAGCGACCACGGAGCGCGCCGCTCTGCCTCCTCTGCAAGTGGAAGTCGTGGCCGGGAATCGCCACATGACGATACCGGCAAAGAGCAACGCGATTCATCTGGATGTGAACTCGGGCGCGACGTCAACACCGCCAGCGAATGCAACGGTGGAGGCTCGGACCGTCAATGGCGGCGACCGCGTGCAACTCTCGCCGCAAACCGCGCAGAGCGTGAGCGTGTCCGTGCCACCGGATTATCCTTTGCTGGCGCGGCAGATGAAGGTGCAGGGCGCTGTCAGTTTGCAGGCGCTGATCTCGCGTGACGGGTCGATTCAGGAATTACAAATTTTGAGCGGGCCTGGAATTCTGGCGACTGCGGCTCGCGAGGCCGTGAAGCAGTGGCACTTCAAGCCCTATCTTCAAAACGGGCAGCCCGTCGAAACCCAGGCTCGCATCACGGTGAACTTCACCATCTCAACCAACTAGAAGTGTCCCAAAAATTAAACGGGCGTCCGGATTCTTTCGAATCCAGGACGCCCGGGCAGCCCTCCCCCAGAACTGCTCAATGGCAATGTAAAGCTGCGCTAGGAATCTGAAAATAGCACGCGGGTGCCAAAGTTATTCCACCAAAGTGCTAATCCACAAATCGCAGATTCAAAACCGCTTCCCCTACAAAGCAGTCACTCCGAGAGGACCATGGCGCCGGGGGCTCCGGTGGCAAAAGGAGAGTTGGTAATCGCGGTCACCGCGCCCGTCGACGAGTTATACGTGTAGCCCACCACGTTTCCCCCTGGCTGATTGCCGATGTAAAAATAGCTGCCGCTCGGATCGAAGAGCGCGAACTCCCCGCCGGACGTCAGACTGAAT
>JBAVNY010000314.1:0-4436 GCA_049691535.1 Candidatus Acidiferrum sp. | reverse complement strand
ATTTACGCACGCTTAGCAAACGGGTGGCGTCGAGAATATCTCCTGTTGGCCGACCATAAGTTCCCAGGCTAACAGGTTGGGCTTCGTGGCTCCGCTGGATAACTTTGTAATGAAGTCGGTTTGGTCTCTTCAATAATTCTTCCATCGAAGAGATGGACGGTGCGCTCGGCGTGGTTGGTGTATCGAGGGTCGTGGGTGACCATGCAGATGGTGGCGCCGCTTCGGTGGATGTCGCGGAGGAGATCCATGACCGAGTCGCCATTTTTGGAATCGAGGTTTCCGGTGGGCTCATCGGCTAGGAGAATCATGGGGTCGCCGACGAGAGCGCGTGCGACGGCGACGCGTTGCTGCTGACCGCCGGAGAGTTGGGCGGGGTAATGCTTGGCGCGGTGGGCCATTTCGACGCGTTCGAGGGCGTGCTGTACTTTTTCCTTCCGTTCGGCGGAGGCCATGCCGCGATACGTGAGGGGCAGTTCGACGTTTTCATAAACAGTGAGATCGCCGATTAGGTTAAAGGCCTGGAAGATGAAGCCGATTTCGCGATTGCGGATGCGTGAACGGTCACCGAGATTGAGAGTGGAAACGGGCTGGCCGTTTAGCAAGTAATCCCCTTCCGTGGGGGAATCAAGGAGGCCGAGGATGGCGAGCAA
This sequence comes from Candidatus Acidiferrum sp., assembly GCA_049691535.1. Lineage (GTDB taxonomy): Bacteria > Acidobacteriota > Terriglobia > Acidiferrales > UBA7541 > Acidiferrum. The sequence goes on along the minus strand of JBAVNY010000314.1, from coordinate 3,786 downwards.
CGTGGATTTGCCACATCCCGAAGGGCCAGCAATAGCGAGATATTCACCTTTCTTGATTTCGAGATCGATGGAATCCAAGGCGTGTGTTTCGAGATCGTCAGTGAAGAAGACCTTACTGACGCCTTGCATTTTGATGAGCGTACCGTTTGGTGAAGTCATGGGAGCAGCCTCCAATCTGAATTTCCCTAGCGCAATCGAACGCGGTCAAAGGCATCCCAAGCCGACATGTCGGAGAGGATTACTTTGTCTCCGACCTTCAGACCCTGGAGAATTTCGACCGCGTTGACGGAGCTTTTGCCGAGCTTGACGCTCACGCGGAGGCCTTCCGAGCCGTCCTCGACTAGTTTGAACAAACCGATGTTGCTATCGGATTGGCCGTGAACGGGGCGGCCGACGTAGAGGACGTCTTTAAGATTCTCGAGTTCGATGGTGCCATCGACGCTGAGATCGGGGCGCGCGCCGTTTGGGAGCGGTTCGGTGAACAGGACGTCGACGGTGACGGTGCCGCTTTGAACGGAGGGATCGATGCGGGAGACCTGGCCCTTGAGGATGCCGTTGCGGGTGTCGACGGTGGCGGGCTGGCCAATGGTGATGTCTTTGGCCTGGGTTTCGGGGATTTTGATTTCGGCCTTCAGGTGCTTGGGATCGGCGACGCGGGCTAGATTGGTGCTGGGAGTGACGTGCTGGCCAACGTCAACGGGGACGAGCTGGAGGACGCCTTCTATGCCGGCGCGGACGTGGAGAGAATCGAGTTCGCTGCGCTTGAGATCGTACAGGGCGCGCTGCTGATCGACGTGAGATTGCTGTGCCTGCAGACGCGCTGCCGCCGAGTCCTCGGCGTTTTTGGTGCGGTCTTCCTCGAGCTTGAGGCGGATGGCAAGCTGTTCGGCTTTGACTTTGGAAAGTTTAGCGGTGACTTCCGCGCCGATGCCTTCGGCGCGAAGTTTTTCATCGACTTCGTGCTGGAGCTTGGCTTGCTCGTAATCGCTGCGGACCGCGGCAGTAAACGATTTTTGATTGAGCAGTTCGCTGTTGATCTGGACCTTAAGACTTTCGAGGTCGGCTTGTGCGGCCTTGAGTTGATATTCGGCGTCGAGAGTTTCGCGCTGGAGGATGGGGTCGCTGAGTTCAAGGATGATGCTGTCTGGCTTAACAATGGCACCGGGGTGCAGAACTATGATATCGACGCGGGAATCGGTTTGCGCGGGGATCCAGCGGATGTCGACGGGAACGAGAGTGCCAACGCCGCGAACGTCGCGGATCATGGGGCCGCGCTTGACTTCGTCGGTCCAAATGGTGGCTTTGTCCACGGCAGGAGCAGCGGGGCGGAGGCGGGTGACGCCGTAGGTGACGCCGGTGATCGAGACAAGGGCAATGGCGGCGTAGATGATGCGGCGGATTCGCTTGGCGCGGGCGTTGGATGGTCGTTGGATATCCATGGTGTGTCGATCCATAGTGTGTTACTCAGAGCGAAGGGCTTGCATGGCGTCCACGCGGGAGGCGCGTAGGGCTGGCAGGGCTGAGGCAACGACTGCGGCGATCAACAGGATTGCGGCTGAGGCGATTAGCGGAAGGGCGCCGGGGAATTGGAGTTCGGAGACGTATTTACCGATTACTCGGGCGAAGACGATGCCGATCAGAACACCTGAGCCTACACCAATGGAGGCGATCACCAAGCCGTCTTTGAGGACGTCGGCCAGGAGGCTGACAGGCTGCGAACCTAGGGCGAGGCGGATGCCGAATTCGCGGGTGCGGCCGCTTACGGAGAAGGCCAAGACGCCAGCTACGCCTACGACGGAAATCAGCAGCGCCAGCGCGGCGAATCCGCCGAAGACAATGGCGTTGAGGCGGTTGGGAGTAAGCACTTCGCCGCGAACATCTTCGAGCGTGGCGGGACGCTCGATAGGTTGATCGGAAGCCATTTCGTGAACGGCGCGGGTGATGGTGGGAACGAGTGTGTAGGGATCATTTTTGGCGCGCACAAAGAGGCGACCGTTGAAGCCCTCCTGCTCGCTGGGTTGATAGACCGTGATCGTCGGCGAGGGAATGATGTTTTCGTCGTCGATGTCAGGGACGACACCGATGATGCGGCGGGGTTGGTCGCTGATGCCAATGAATTTGATGACGGGGTCGGTCCACGTCAAATGACGGTTGACGGGGTCCTGGCCGGGGAAGAACCGCTGGGCGAGGCTTTGGCTGATAACGACTACACGTTCGGAGCCGTCGCGATCGCTGTCGCGAAAGTCGCGGCCCTCGACGATGGGAATACCCAGGGTATCGAAATAGCCTGCGGAAACCGAACGAAATTCCGCGCGGGTGTCGTCTTCGGGGTTTTCCTGCTTGGCACCTTCTGCAGCGAAAGCGAGGGTGATGGTTTGCAGGCGGGTATCGCGCCAGGGAACGCTAAAACCGTAGGAGACGCGTTCGACTCCGGGAAGAGTGCTGAGGTTGCGCTGGACGTTGCGATAGAAATCCTTGACCTGTTCAGGGGTGCGGCCGTCAGTCATCACGGGCAAGTTCACGGCGAGAACGTGCGCGGTGTCAAAGGGGGCTTGGGTTTTCTCGAGTTCCAAGAGAGTTTTCACCAATGCACCCGCACCGGCTAGCAGGAGGAACGAGGCAGTGATCTGCGTGACAGCGAAAATGCGGAGACGGCTGCGGCTTCCTCCGGTAACACGCACGCTACTGCCCGAGATTCCGAAGGCAGGCGATGCATCGCTGTTGGGCAGACGGGGAACAAAGGCCAGGAAAACGGCGGAGACCAAGGCGAGCGCGACGCCAATCCAGAGCAAACTGAAATCGAGAGTCAGGCCGGTGGCGCGCACGGAGAAGCGCGCGGCGTAACGCGCGAGCACGGCTACCATGGGAGCGGCGATGAGAATTCCTGCTAGCGCGCCTGTGCCGCACAGAAGAAGACTTTCGGCCAAGAGTGAGCGGCGAAGTACGTGCGTGGTTGCACCCAAGGCCGAGCGCATGGCGAGTTCGGGTTCGCGACGGACGGTGCGCGCGAGAATTAGATTGGCGACGTTGGAGCAAGCGATTACGAAGAGCAGGCCGGCGGCGGCGAAGAGCACCCAGAGAATGGTTTTTGCGTTGGAATTGATTTGGTCGTGCATACGTGTGACCGTGATCTGGAAGTGATCGTTGGTCTTGTAAGTCTCGGGATGCGTGGCAAGCATGCTGGCGTAAACGGTGTTGAGTTCGGCACGGGCGGAGTCGAGCTCAGCGCCGGGAGCGAGGCGCGCGAAGACTTCGGTCATGCGATGCGAGCGACCGGTGACCATGGTGGCGGAGAGGTGATGGGGGCTAGTGACAATGTTGGCCAGGATTTCGGTTTCAACGGGATAGGGGACCGACGGTTCTAAAACGCCGACTATGGTGGCGGGACGCGTACCTTCATAACTGCCGAGGCGGATGGTTTTCCCCAGGACGCTTGGATCGGAGTGCAACGTGCTGGTCCAGAAGCGATAGGTGAGGACGGCCGCGCCGGGGGCGTTGGGACCATCATCGGCGGGATTCAGCAGGCGGCCGAGGACGGGACGGAGGCCGACCACGTCGAAATAGTTGCCATCAACTACACCGCTACGGATTTCGCGCGGCTCGCCTAATCCGACAACGGTGAAGTCTAGCGCGGAAAGAGTGCCTAGTTCCTTGATGGTTTTCAGGCCAGCACCGATGTCTTTGATTTCGGGAACGGAGAAAGCGGAATCCGCCTGGCCGATGCCTGGGGCGCTTTGGCGGACATAGAGCAGGCGGTCTTCGTCACGATTGGCTAGCGGACGGAGG
>JBAVNY010000313.1:0-3754 GCA_049691535.1 Candidatus Acidiferrum sp. | reverse complement strand
GTATTGATCTTCCGCCGCAGAAGCGCCTATGGGTCGGGTTGACCTCGATCTATGGCATCGGACAGGTGCGCGCGAAGAGCATCGCTGAAAAAGCGAATGTGGATTTCACGAAAAAGATTCGCGATCTGACTGAAGACGAAACGAATCGCCTTCGCCAGATCATCGAGCAGGAAGGCCGCGTGGAAGGCGATCTCCGCAAAGAGATCCAGATGAACATCCGCCGCCTGATTGAAATCCAGGCATATCGCGGCATTCGTCACCGCCGCAACCTGCCAGTTCACGGGCAGCGCACGCACACCAACGCACGTACTCGGAAGGGTCCGCGCCGCGGAGCAGTCGCCGGCAAGAAGCAGATCAAGGGCAAGAAGGGTTAATCCATCGCGCAGCCTGGTAAGAGGCTGGCGACGGGAAAAGATTCGATTCGAAAATTGGAGTGAAACGTGGCTAAAGAGCAGCAACAAAATCAGCAACCCGACGTGCAGCCGGGAGGAAAACCGGCCGCAGGAGCAAAGGGTGGCGCGGCGGTCAGCAAGCGCAAGAAGGAATTTAAGAAGAAGCGCGAGCGTCGCATTGTGCCGCACGGCTTGGTGCATGTTTCCGCATCCTTCAACAACACGCAGATCACCATCACCGATACGGATGGCCGGGTGATCTGTTCTTCGTCGTCGGGCGCGATTGGGTTCAAGGGTTCGCGCAAGGGCACGCCGTATGCGGCACAGCAGGCTTCATTGTCTGCCGCTGGCACGGCGCGAGATCAGTACGGCATGAAGAGCGTGGAAGTTCGCGTGAAGGGTCCTGGCTCTGGCCGTGAGTCGGCAGTACGCGCGCTGGCCGCTGCGGGGCTGCACATCGTGGCGATTCGCGACGTTACGCCGATTCCCCACAATGGCTGCCGTCCGCCAAAGCGTCGCCGGGTTTGATGTATATGGATTTGGTATTTGGTTCGAAGAGATTTGGGAAGGGAGAATAGAAGTTGGCAAGACATCGAGAAGCGGTCTGCCGCCTGTGCCGTCGGGAAGGGCAGAAGCTATTTCTAAAGGGACTGCGGTGCTTCACGGACAAGTGCGCGATTGAGAAGCGTAACTTCGTACCGGGACAGCACGGCCAGTCGCGGCGCGCGAAAGTAGCAGGTTACGGCCTGCAGCTTCGCGAGAAACAGAAAGTGAAGCGCTACTATGGGTTGCTGGAGCGCCAGTTCCGCAATTATTTCGAGAAGGCGGAACGCGCCAAGGGCCCCACGGGCGAAAACCTGATCATCATGCTGGAGCGCCGGCTCGACAACGTGGTATGTCGCGCGGGCTTGGCTTCTTCCAGAGCGCAGGCACGGCAACTGGTGCTGCACGGACACGTGCGGATCAACGGGAAGAAGGTCAACATCCCGTCGTACCAGGTGAACGTGGGCGAGGAAATCGCCATCAAGGACAAGATGCACCAGAACGCCATGGTCCTTGAAGCGCGCAACGTGGCGCAGAGCCAGAACTCCGCACCATGGATGGAGCAGGACCGCGAGAACTTCAAGACCAAGGTTGTCGCCCTGCCCAAGCGTGAAGACGTGCAGACTCCGCCGATTAACGAACAGTTGATCGTGGAACTGTACTCCAAGTAATTTCAGCCCTCGTGTGGCGGGCCGGCTATATGGCTGGTTCGCCGCACCGAGGCAAACCGTTCCTGCAGCATCTAATTAGGGAAGCGGTAGGGATTGGGTCCACGGAACGTGGGCCAGAAGGAAGGAACAGTATGTGGAAGGGATTTCAGAAACCGAAGCGTCTGGCATCTGAACTTGAATCGCTCACAGAGCGGTACGGTCGGTTTTCGGCGCAGCCGTTTGAGCGCGGCTGGGGCACCACGGTAGGGAACGCGCTGCGTCGCGCCCTGCTCAGTTCGATTGAAGGCGCCGCCATCACCGCCGTGAAGATTGAAGGCGTATTGCACGAATTCTCTTCGATTCCGGGCGTAGTCGAAGATGCCACCGACATTATCCTGAACTTGAAGCAAGTGCCCATTAAGCTGAACAACGACCTGCCGAAGACGATTTACCTGAACGTGGAACAGCCCGGTGTGGTCACCAGCGCGCAGATCGAGGAAGACGCCGACTTCGCCGTGCTGGACAAGAGCGTGTACATCGCCACGGTCAGCGAAGGCGGCAAGCTGCAGATCGAAATGCGTGTGAAGAATGGCCGCGGCTATGTGGCCGCCGACCGCAACTACGACGAAGACCTGCCCATCGGCTACATCCCGGTGGATAGCGTGCACTCGCCAGTGCGCAAGGTGAACTACTCGGTGGAAGCGGCACGTCTCGGACAAATGACCGACTACGAAAAGCTGATGATCGAAGTGTGGACCAACGGCGCAATCACGCCGCAGGACGCCATCGGTCTGGCAGCCAAGCTGGTTAAGGACCACATGAGCATCTTCATCAACTTTGAAGAGCCGGTGGAAAATGTGGAGATGCCGCAGGACATCGTGCACGATCCGCGCCTGGAACATCTGGATCGTTCCGTGGAAGAGCTGGAACTTTCCGTGCGCAGTTACAACTGCCTGAAGAACGCCAACATTCAGTCGATCCGCGAACTCGTGCAGAAGAGCGAAAACGAAATGCTGAAGACCAAGAACTTCGGCCGCAAATCGCTGAACGAGATCAAAGATATACTAGTGAAGATGGGCCTCAGCTTGGGTATGAAGTTCGATGAACACGGCCGGATTATCTGGCCGCCACTGCCGAGCCAAACCGCGCCTCCGAGCTCGGATGAATCGGTCACACTGTAACGGACGAGCTTAGGAAAAGGGACGAAACATGCGACATGGTAAGGCAGGCTCGAAACTGGGACGCAATCCGTGGCACCGCCGCGCGACGTTGCGCAACCTGGTCACCAATTTGTTGACTCATGGACGGATCACCACCACATTGACGCGCGCGAAAGCAACGCGTCCGGTGGCGGAGAAGATCATCACCCTAGGTAAGCGCGACACGCTGCAGTCGCGGCGGCAAGCGGCTTCGTATCTGATGACGCCGGAAATTACACAGAAGCTGTTCAGCGAGATCGCGCCGAAGTTTGCGGATCGCGCGGGCGGCTATTGCCGGATCATCAAGGGCGGCAACCGCGTCGGAGATGGCGCCAAGGTTGCCATTCTTGAGCTGGTGGGCTACGAGTTCAAGAAGAAGGAAAAGAAAGAAAAGACCAAGAAGGAAGAACCCGTCGAGGCCGCAAGCTAAGACGCATAGTCCTTCATCACAGAAACATTTCCTTAGCCCGCTTCGGATCACCGAGGCGGGCTTTTTGTTTAGAGCCTGCGGATTTTAGTAACATGGTAATAAGTGTATGTTCGAAAGTACCAAGTCGAGTGTCTCGAGCTCATTGATGTTGGGTTATCTTCACGGCATCAGCGCTTGTGTGGCCAGCATGGTAATTGGCTTCTTTCCGGAAGCTTTGCTCAATCGCCACTATGACCAAGTCTGGGTGTCCGCTTTCGGCCCGGCGATAGCTCTGACGGGTTTCATTTTAGGTCTTACACTAAGCGCAAAAGTAAAGAACGGGGAAGGTGCAATTCTTGCCTGGATGTTCGGATTGCTGTGGTTAGCGATGGGATTCTATGCGGCAGCAAAAAACTGGCGGGCAGAGTATTCCCTTCACGACCAGCGGAACAAATAGTGCCAACCAACGTAGCGATGACCAAGTGTCGTTTAGATGGAGGCGATTGCTACTATGCTACGCGCGTTTGGGTTTGAAGCTTGGTGGGTTGTACTACTTCAGGA
>JBAVNY010000312.1:0-2765 GCA_049691535.1 Candidatus Acidiferrum sp. | reverse complement strand
ACGCGCCATTGTGGCCGACGACCATCGCATGCGTGCCGATGCCTTGAAGTTAGTTCTGGAAGCGCGTTGCGATGTGGTTGCCAGCGTTAGAGATGGTCGCGAACTTCTGGAAGCCGCCGCCAAACTGAAGCCAGACATTATTGTGCTGGACATCGGCATGCCCCATCTCAATGGTTTTGACGCAGGAAAAAAACTCAAACATCTACTTCCCAACACCAAGCTCATCTATATGACCATGCATGACGATCCGTATCTCGTTGGCGAAGCTTTTCGCGCTGGGGCTTCCGCCTTTCTCCTGAAAGAAGCAGCGGCGTCGGAACTAACCGAGGCTATTGACCGGGTGATGAAGGGAGGTACCTACGTCACGCCCAGCGCATCTCCGGGCCTGACAAATATAGAATTGCGCGATCCCAAGAACCGCGACAGCGCGCCCGAGCCAACACCTCGCCAACGCGAAGTTATCCAATTGCTGGCAGAAGGGCGTTCCATGAAGCAGGTAGCCTCGGAGCTAAACATCACCACCAGGACCGTGGCCGGACACAAATACGCCGTGATGGAACTACTTCAAATCAAGACCAATGCCGATCTGGTCCAATACGCCATCAAACACAAGATTATTTCGCTGTAGTCAAAACTTTTTTTCTCCGCAGCTAAGGTAGTTCTGCCCATAGACAGTCGTTCCAGGTCCTACCATTATCTGGCTGCATGTCCGGTGTCCAACCCTGGAGGGCAGCTCCGGATAGCAGCAACCCTGCACGTCGGACTCACTTTATCCGCCCTGTCCCCGCCAGGCCTGGCTACAAGCTCAGGGAGGAGCACAACATGACTCGCATGCGCGTACTCGTGGCGGACGATCTCCCGACGGTGTTGAGTGCTGTTGCCGCCCAACTCCAAGGCACGTTTGAAGTCGTCAGTTTGGTCGACGACGGACGAGCTGCCCTCGATGCCACCTTGCAACTAGACCCGGATCTGATCTTGTTAGACATTTCCATGCCCGGAATGAACGGGATTGAAGTTGCCGCGGAGCTCAAGAATCACCCGCATCGAGGCAAAATTGTGTTTCTGACCGCCTATGAGGATCCCGACATCTTGGCGGCATGCCTCGCCACCGGCGCACTCGGCTACGTGGTGAAATCACTCATGGATAGCGATTTGATTCTCGCCATGACGGAAGCTCTCGCTGGTCGCAGCTTCGTTTCGCATTTTTCTTCTTCACAATAGGTTTTCTTCAAATCGATTCTTCTGACCGTGGCTGCTCGCGACTGAATTTGACTCTCCGCCGCATTGTCATTTTTGACGGTTCCCTTCCAAAAGCCCCTCGCGCACTATCTCCGCACCATCCGCTGTGCTCCTAGCGACAAATGGCGCTTCTTGTTGGGCAGCAATGGGAGGTCGTGAATGAAGTGGTCTGAAGGCCTCAGCTTGGCAGCATCCCTCACGGTTCTGGGGCTATCCCTGGCCCCTCGCGCAGGCGCCCAACAAAGCGACGCGGCTCCCGGTTCCCCGAGCGCGACAACTACCATCGATGGCAAGCAACTCCCGCCGCCGCCGCCGAAATTCGGAGGCGTCATCAAGCAAGACGCTAAGGATTCCACTACATGGTGGCCTCCTCGCGTCGTGCCTCCCAAAGGTGCTCCCAACGTGCTCCTCATCATGACGGATGATCAGGGCTATGGTGTCGCAGGCACTTTCGGCGGTGTCATTCCTACGCCAGCTCTGGACCGTATTGCGAACGCGGGATTACGCTACACACAGTTCCACTCCACAGCGCTTTGCTCCCCGACACGCGCTGCGCTCATCACCGGCCGCAACCATCATTCGGTTGGCTTTGGCGTCGTGAGCGAAATCGGGACTGGTTATCCCGGATACGACTCGATCATCGGCCCCGATAACGCCACAATCGGCGAAATCCTCAAGGAAAACGGCTACGCCACATCCTGGTTTGGCAAAAACCATAACACTCCGGGTTACCAGCAGAGCCCCACCGCGGGTCCCTTCAACCAATGGCCGGTCGGTATGGGATTCGAGTATTTCTATGGGTACATGGGAGGCGAGACGGACCAGTGGACGCCCTATCTTTTCCAGAATACGACTCCAATTTCTCCGTGGATCGGCAAGCCCGGTTACAACCTGACCACCGACCTGGCTGATGAAGCGATTAAGTACATGCGTGACCTGAACGCGTCCGCACCGGACAAGCCTTTCTTCCTGTATTACGTCCCAGGCGGAAGTCACTCGCCACACCAGCCGACCCCAGAATGGATCGAAAAGTTCAAAGGTAAGTTTGATATGGGCTACGAGAAGCTACGCGAGGAAATCTTCGCTAACCAGAAGCGACTTGGTGTGGTTCCCGCAACCACGCAGCTAACTCCATGGCCAGATGGTATTCCGAGATGGGATTCACTTACCGCGGTGCAAAAGAAACTTTATTCGCGTCAGGCAGAGATATACGCCGCTTATACCGCCTACACCGATTACGAGATTGGCCGTGTCATTCAAAACGTGCAAGACATGGGCAAGCTCGATAATACGCTGATTATCTACATCGATGGCGATAACGGCACCAGTGCTGAAGGCACCACCGAAGGCACCTTCAATCAGATGACTGCCTACAACGGAATTCTGAAGGTTCCTGAGCCGCTCGAACTATTGCATTACAACGACTGGGGATCTGAGAATACCTACCCGCATATGTCGGTAGGCTGGGCTTGGGCGTTCGATACCCCTTTTAAGTGGACGAAGCAAGTTGCTTCGCACTTCGGCGG
>JBAVNY010000311.1:0-3756 GCA_049691535.1 Candidatus Acidiferrum sp. | reverse complement strand
TCAGAAGACACTCGCCGCATTCCCCATTGTGCTCGAAGGCAGCGGTGCGAATGCTCCTTTCACGAAGGTTGGGGGCCTGGACAACACCTGGGTCCAGGGCAGACGCGCGTCCCGGTTCTTCATCAACGACAATCTCGCCTGGAGCGATCGTGCGCATGAACTTCGCTTTGGAACCAATACCCGGATTTTTCGCCTGAACGACTATGACTTCGGCCAGGGTTCGGTCCCGACGGTGACCTACACCACGCTGCCGCAATACATTTATGGAGTCGCCTCTTCGGCGGCAAAGACTTTTCCCACCTCAGCGAACGAACCCTTCAACTTTCTCAATCTCGATTTCTATGCGCAGGACACTTGGAAGGTGACTCAGACGCTGACATGGACGTTCGGTTTACGAGACACATTGAATTCCAATCCCTTGAATCCGCATCAGCACATTGCACGTTTGCGTGGATCTTTCGACTCCATCCCGCACGATGTGAATCGGCCGCTGAACGAGAGCATTCAAACCAATCTTGGCCATGTATTTTCGTCGACACCGCTCGCGATCCTGCAACCCAGAACAGCCATCGCCTGGCAATTTGAACGGAACTCCGTGCTGCGTACCGGCTTCGGGATCTTCAGTGACCTATTGCCTGGGGCTATCGCCGATGTAGTTGGCGTCAATCCGCCCTACGTTCAGACTTTCCAGGGCGGGCTTCTTGGAACCGTTGGAGGGACAGCCATTGCGCCCGGAATACCTGACAGCGCGATCGACGCAACCGTGGCCGCGAATCAAACGTTCAGCTCCGGATTTGCGCAGGGCCAGCTTTCCTGCGCGTCTACTCAGTCAAACCCTGCAACCTGCCTACCTCCCGTCGCAATCACGGCGGTGCCCGATGGAAAACTTCATGCGCCTTACTTCATGGAGTGGAGTCTTGGCCTGGAACATCAGTTTGGATCGACGGCGAGCATTCACGCGCAATACGTTGGCACCCGCGCGGTCAACCAGCCTTATCTCACACAAGTGAATGGCTACCAAACGGTATGCGAGGGTTGCTTTGCGCCGTTTCCCTATGCGCACCCGACGGATTCTCGGTTCGGTGCAGTGACGCAATTTTCGACAGGCGCGAATAGTCATTACAACGGGCTGCAGATCACCGCAATGAAGCGACTTGGAAACGGCTTTATGGGTCAACTGAACTACACCTGGAGCCGTTGCATGGATACGGTCTCGAACGGCGGATTTCTGCAGTTCTCGGCCGGAGGAATCTTGTCACCGCTCCCCGGAGACTTAGCGCGCGACTATGGTCCCTGTGACTACGACATCCGCCACAATCTCAACGCGCAATACGTCTATCAGCTCCCGCTGAAGTTTAAGAATCGATACCTGGCCTATGCGCTGAGTGGCTGGCAAGTGTCGGGAACTGTCTTTTGGCACAGCGGGATTCCTTTCTCTGTTCTGAGTACGCCGTATTCCGCGAATGGCAATGGGATTGTCAACGGCAGCGGGCCGCAATTCGCAAGCGCGATTCCCGGTGTATCGCTCTATGAGCACCAAGCGATTCCCGGCGTTACCCAGCCGGGTACTGTGCAATGGCTCAACCCAAATGCGTTCGTCTCCGCGGTGGATCCCAGTACGGGGGCATGCAATGGCGGAAACAGTCTCAACGATTGTCAGTTCGGCAATCTCGGCCGCAACGCGCTTCGTGGGCCCGATTTTGTCTGGAGCGATTTCTATCTGACGAAGTGGTTTTCCTTAACCGAGCGCGTAAGGCTGCGTTTCGACACTCAGTTCTTCAATGTTTTTAACCATCCGAATTTTGGGCTTCCCAGTATGGTCTTAGCCGGAATCCCCGGCAAACCTTCCACCCAAACTGGATTCGGCGCTCTCACCTACACGACTTCGCCCCCCACAGGTTTGCTCGGTGTCGGCCTTGGAGGCGACAGCACCCCGCGTATGATTGCCTATCAACTGCGATTGGAGTTTTAAACTTTCTCGCTACGTTGTGCCAGACCGGTGAGTCTGTCAACGCGAGCCACGTAGCTCCAAGTTATTAACGCCGTTCTCGTCAATGTGAATTCGGCGAAACGAGCAAGAAGTCGGCTTGGAGGAAATGTGGTGTTGCCAACTGTACGTCCACTGACGTCCTAGTCGGGCTAGCAGCAGGGCTTGCCCTTGCTTGCCTCCCATCCCTCACGCGCAATCAGCGGCAACAATGCTAAGGCAGCGACGGGGTCTGCCCAACTCACGTTCCAGACTGCATTGATAGCGAGACCCGCCAGAGCAATCAGCGCCAGATACCCACAGACAGAGGACTCGGCAGCATCAGCCCTCAATGCGGCGCTGGCTGTCGCAATTGAGAGTTGCCGCTTCCTGCTTGCAAGCCAAGGCATGACCACTGCGGCAATGATGAGCAGCACTATTCCGACAGGACTGGGCCGGGCCTCGACGTGGCCTAATAACGTCAGGATAGAAGCGGTGGCAACAAACGCTGTGAGAACAAAGAGCAAACCACCTGCGATTCTGGCAGCTCGCTGCTCCGCATGGTCTCCGCGAGATGGTGAATAGAAGCGCCAGAGCACGACTGCTGCAGAGAGAAGTTCGATCGCGCTGTCGCCACCAAAACCAAGAAGGGCTGGACTGCGGGCAGCCCAAGCCGCGCCCAACGACACCAACGCTTCCACACTCATCCAGATGAGCGTTAGCGTTTGAATCCAAATTACGCGCTGAAGCACTTCCGGTGGGATGGTCTTCACTTCCGCAGACATATCGATATTATGATACGTGAAATCTTGCAGGCTCCCGCGAAGTCCTCGTGTTGTATCGGAAGCGCGATCAATGAAGGGGGTGCGGGAGCTTGGCATAGAGGGTCATCAGTAGTGTGCGATGCAAAGGAGGGCGAGCCGCATCGATGAGCCGCGCCACTTCTTCCTGGCTGAGGATGGTTGGCAGATGAACGGCCTTCTACGGGTAGGGCGTTTCCGTAATGCTCCAGGCCTTCTTGAGTGTCTTGACGTAGAAAAAACGCAGGGCCGCCAGATGTTGTGCCACCGTGTTCGGAGAGAACTTCCGCTTCTGGAACAACGCGGCTTGATATTCGCGAATGTGTCGATGGCCTAAACGATCCAGGGAACAGTGGAAGTGTCGGGAAAAATCTTCAACGACGCGAATATAGCAATCTATGGTAGTCTCGGCGTAATTACGACGTTGGAGTTCTTCCAACATCATTTTGCGAAGTCGGGTCATGGGGACCTCCTATGACCCGACAACTTATCTCAACCAACAGGCAACCACCGCTCCGCCACGTCACGCGCAGCGTCCGCCGCGCGGCCGGCTTCGTTCAAGTCCGCTTCGAGGACGCCAACTGCCATCGAAGGTCGCTTGAGTTCTCATCTCCGCGAACCCCGTTTCTGGACCCTGAGGAACTTGGGCTTCCGGGAAATTGGGATCCGTTCTAACTTGAAGCAAGACCTGCCTCTCGTTCCGCGCTGGCCGCAATCTCGTGGAGCATACCTCTGAAAATCCACACGTGTAGAGGGTAAAGCGCGTACCAATAGATGAGCCCGGCTCATCCAGCAGGATCAAAAATAGCCGTTTGCCGGATAACGGAGCCTTGGCTGTTTGGTTCAACTTCAAACTGAAGCCATGCGCGACCGGGGACCTTCATTTCAGCAACTAGACTAAGGAGACGATCCGGCTCAATGGTCTCCACCCGCCAGAAATCCAGAGGATCGCCAGTCGCCAAGGTGTGACCATCGCGTCGGCCCCGGCGT
>JBAVNY010000310.1:0-4060 GCA_049691535.1 Candidatus Acidiferrum sp. | reverse complement strand
GTCGAAGGGCAAGTGGCGCCAGGCGCGAAACAACATGCGCGCTTCATCTTCGCTCATCTGCATTAATTCGGCGCTGGGCGCTTTTACGTAGACGGCGACCCAGTCGTAGCTTTGGTGCCAACCCTTCCGCCAAGTGTCGAGCGGCTGGATCATGTAATTATCTTGCGACTTGCCGAAGGCGCTGACGAGTGGTTCGGCCACGCCGATTACTTCATAAGTGTGAGTCTGAACGCGGATGGTTTTGCCGATGGGATCGACGTTGGGGAAAAATTTGTGGGCGAGATCGGGACCGATGAAGGTGACTTCCGAGCGGTGCTCATCGTCGGCTGGAGTGATGAAGCGACCCTGGGCAACGGTAAGGTTGCGGACCTCGGCGAAATTGGGGCTGGCGCCGATGAACTGAGTGTTCTCCATGGTGAGGTTGCCGCTACGCACGGCCATGAGGTGCTCTTCTTCGCCGGCTACGGCGCTGGCGAGCTTCAGGTTGTCGCGGAGGCGTTCGTACTCTTCGTAGGTGACCAGCGGACGCTTTTGCGCTTTGATCCAGGCATCCTGGCTGGTGATGATGCCGAAACGGTGAATGATGAAAACGTTGGCGCCGAGGTTGGCGACGCGGTCGGCGACGTACATGTTGAGGCCAGCAATGACGCTCATTACGGAAACGAGAGTGGTTACGGCAAGGATGACGCCTAGTAAAGTGAGGAAGCTGCGGAGTTTATGGGCGCGCAGAGCGTCGAGGGAGAGCTTGATGGTTTCCAGCGAGGTGATGAGGGCCGCCTTGAAGCCATGGGGACGTGCTGCGGCAGCGCTGGCGGGCGAGGCGACTAACGGGAGAGCTGGAAGCTGCTGGGTGGGCGCAATGCCCATGGGTTTCTCCGGTATATAGGAAGACGAAGCGAGAGCCGTGAATGTTGCTAATAATTAGACGTAAAAGACGGCGATTTTCTTTCAGGCTCCGGTCGCCGTGAGCAACAATTCTGCTTATAAATTGTAAGCGCGCGCTAAAGGCGAAGATGTGACGGCGGGCATAATCGGCCCGGCCGCCGACTAAGATGGGAGCGATTTGCGGCTATGCGGAAGGCGGTGCAGCCGCAGACCGACGCCTCACGTACGGCTGAATTAGGGCTTATCTGTTGGCGGAGGCACGATGCGCGGAGCAGGCGTATAGACGCCACGAGGAGCGGGCGCAGTTTTTGGAACGGCCTTTTTCGGCTTTTTGACTTCGCGTTTTCTTGCGTCTTTGTTTCCCATGACATTTAGCTTGCCACAATTCCCTGCCGATTGGCTACTGATTGCAGCGAAGCGTGAAGATTGCGCGTAGATTCGCGGGTCAAACGAGCGACTGGGCGGTGGCGCGCTGGCAGAAAGGATTCATCACGCAAACCTCGCGTGATGGCGCAGACATCCTCACTTCGCGGACTCCGTTCGGAATGGCGGGCTACGGGCTGGGCGGCGGGGGATTTGAGGTCATTGGGTGAGGGCGAAGAGTTGTAAGGACGAAGGGACTATTCGTAGCGGAGAGCTTCTACCGGGTCGAGCTTGGAGGCCTTGAAAGCGGGCCACACGCCGAAGATCAGGCCAATGCTGATGCTGACGACGATACCGGTGACGGCGGCCCAGAGCGGAACAGCACCGGGCCACTGGAGAGTGAGGCGGACAAGCAACACGAGCGCGTTGACCAGCACGAGGGCGATGATGCCTCCCGCACCGGTGAGGGTCATGGCTTCGAGAAGAAATTGCCAGGTGATGTCGCTGCTTTTAGCGCCGATGGCTTTGCGTACGCCAATTTCGCGAGTGCGTTCCGTTACGCTGACCAGCATGATGTTCATCACGCCGATGCCGCCAACGAGCAGGCCAATTGAGCTTAGAACGACGGTGGCGAGTGCGACTTTATCAACGATCTGGTGGAACTCTTGCACTTCTTGCTCGGCGGTGGCGATGGAAAAATTATCTTTACCGCCGAAGGGCACGTTACGACGGCGCTCTAACACTTCGCGGATCTGATCAGCGGCCTGGCTGAGCATGTGGGGGTAGGCCTCAGCGCGCATGTTGAATTCGTCGGCCTCGGGGAAGACTTTTTTGAAGGTGTGAAAGGGAATCAAGACGCGGCGGTCTTCATCGCCCATGCCAAAACCGCCCTTGGGCTTTTCGACGACGCCGATGACCTGGAAGGAAGAGCCATCGATCATCACGTCTTTGCCGATGGGGTCGCCATTGGGAAAAAGAACGGGCGCAACATTTTCGCCGAGCATGACGACTTTTTCTTTGTGCAGGTCGTCGCCTTCGCTAAGGAACCGGCCTTTTAGCGTGGCGGCATTGGCATAAACCAAACCAAAATTGGGTTGCACACCGCGGAAATCGATGCCAGTCACTTCGCCAGCTTTAGTACGGACGGCGTGGGCTTTGTCCCAACGAGTTTGGGTGTAGGCGGTGACACTTTTGACCGCGGGGCATTTTTCGAGGATGGCTTGCTCATCTTCGAGGGTGAGGGGTTTGCGTTGCTGCTCTTCGAGCGGAGGCGGGCCGTTGTGGCGGCCTTGATCCCACTTGGTGATGAAGGCGGTATCGGCGCCGAACTGATTGATGTTCTCTTCAATTTTCTGGTCGAAGCCGGAGATCAGCGCGGCCACCAACATAATGACGCTGACTCCGAGCACGACGCCGAACACGGTGAGGGCGCTACGGAGTTTGTGGGTGCGCAGCGTGTCCAGTGCTTGTTTGAGATTTTCGCCGTGTGCTTGGGCCATTGTCGGATTATCCGTCCGCGCGCAAGGCTTCGATGGGATCGAGCTTGGCGGCGCGCATCGCGGGAAAAATTCCAAAGAAAAGGCCAACGGCGGTGGAAACGCCTAGCGCCAGGACAACGGCAGCGAATGGGGTCTCCATGGGGAACGAAAAGGTGGTGCGGACGAGATAGACGATGGCGTACGCGACGAGTACGCCGATGAGTCCACCGGTGGCGGCGAGCACCGCGGATTCGGTGACGAATTGAAGGAGGATGTGCGTTTTGCGTGCGCCGAGAGAACGCCGCAGACCGATCTCGCGAGTGCGTTCAGTGACGCTGGCCAACATGATGTTCATGATGACGATGCCGCCAACGACCAGGAACACGCTGACCAAGGCGACGGCCACGAAGGCGAGATTGCCGGTGAGGTCGTGCCAGAGTGCCATAATCGAATCGGAGCCCAAAATGGCGAAATTGTCGGGCGCATCGAAGGGAAGATGGCGCCAGGCACGCATCAGCATGCGCGCTTCATCTTCGCTGGCGGCCATCATTTCGCCGTCGGGCGCCTGTACCATGATGGTGACCCAATCGACCATGGGACGATGCCAGCCTTTTCGAAAAGTGCCCAGGGGCATGATCATGTAATTGTCTTGGGACTGGCCGAAGGCGCTGCCGATGGCTTCAGCAACGCCGATAACTTCGTAGGTATGCGTTTCAGCGCGAATGGTTTTGCCGATGGGATCGGAGTTGGGAAAAAATTTCGCGGCAAGATCGGGGCCGATGAAAACGACGTCGGCGTGATGCTCTTCATCGGAGGGAGTGATGAAGCGGCCTTGCGCGATGTTGAGATTGCGGACATCGGCGAAGTTCGCCGTGGCTCCCATGACATCGGTATTTTCCATGGTGAGATTGCCGCTGCGCGTCTGGACGTTGCGATCTTCCTCAGCAGCGACAGCTTTGGCGGTTTTCAGATTGTCGCGGACGCGTTCGTAATCTTCCAGCGTGATCATTGGACGTTTCTGGGCTTTGTTGTACTCGTCCATGCTGGTGATGATGCCGAAGCGGTCGATCATGAAGACGTTGGCGCCCATGTCGGCGACGCGGGTAGCGACATACATATTCAGACCGGAGATGACGCTCATCACCGCGACAAGTGTGGTGACTGCCAAGATCACGCCAAGGAGGGTGAGGAAGCTGCGGAGTTTGTGGGCGCGCAGAGCGTCGAGTGCAAGCTTCAAGGTCTCAGTGAAGGTGATCCAAGCGGCCTTGAGGCCTTTGACTTTGGCGCGCGGCTTGGCCGACGTGTCCGCGAGTGGCGGGACGGTGGTCAGCCGT
>JBAVNY010000309.1:0-1827 GCA_049691535.1 Candidatus Acidiferrum sp. | reverse complement strand
TGGTGCACCAGTTCGCGCATTTCAGCAATGGCGATGGCCGGCAAGCCGCGCACGAATAAGAAGATGAGCATGACGAAGAGACCGAGGGTGCCGAGAAAGGTACTGTAATCCCAGAAAGTCGGGGAGTAACGGCCCCAAGCAGAAGGCATGAAGTCGCGCGTGAGGGAGATAACGACGATGACGAAGCGCTCCAGCCACATGCCGGTGTTGATGACCAACGACATGAGGAAGAGCGCGAGTACGTTGCGGCGAACTTTTTCGAACCAGAGAAGCTGCGGCGTGAGAATGTTGCACAGAATTAGGGCGTAGTAGAAGTGCGAGTACGGGCCATGCAGGCGCTGCTCGGCGAGAAACACATCGAACTTGTTGCCGCTATAGAAAGCCATGAAGAATTCCACGAAGTAGCCATAAGCGACAATCAGGCCAGTGGCGAGCATGACCTTGGCCATGTTGTCTAAGTGACGCATGGTGATGAAATCTTCCAGGCCATACGCTTTGCGCAAAGGAATCGCGAGCGTGAGCACCATGGCGAAGCCGGAATAAATCGCGCCAGCAACGAAATAGGGCGGGAAAATAGTGGTGTGCCAGCCGGGAACGATAGCCACCGAGAAGTCAAAGCTCACTACGGTGTGAACGGAGAGCACCAAGGGCGTGGCTAATCCGGCCAGCAACAGGTAGGCGGTCTGGTAGCGATGCCAGTGCCGCGCGGTGCCGCGCCAGCCCATGGAAAGGGCGCCGAAAATAAATTGCTGCCATTTCGTTTTGGCGCGATCGCGCAACGTGGCCAAGTCGGGCAACAAACCTACAAACCAGAAAAGCAAAGAAACGGTGCCGTAGGTCGAGACCGCGAACACGTCCCAGATCAGCGGACTGCGGAACTGCGGCCAGATTCCCATGGTGCTGGGATACGGGAACATGTAATACGCCATCCACGGACGGCCCGTGTGGATCAACGGGAACAAGCCGGCGCAAGCTACCGCGAAGAGCGTCATGGCTTCCGCGAAACGATTAATGGAGGTGCGCCACTTCTGATTGAGAAGATAAAGAATGGCGGAAATCAGTGTGCCGGCGTGGCCGATACCGATCCACCAGACGAAATTGACGATGGCGAAGCCCCAGCCGATGGGGATGTTGATGCCCCAAATTCCCACGCCTTTTACGATGAGCCAGGCGATCGAGCCAAAGAGCACCATCACGACGCTGAAAGCCAAGGTGAATCCGGCAAGCCAGCCAAGCCCGAGCGGGCGCGTCAAAACTACCGAGGCGATTTTGTCGGTCACGGAGGCGTAGGTGTGGCCGGGTTCGAGCAGCGGTTCCAGCCGGCGAATTTCAGGCGAATTCACAGGAGGCTGAGTGACGCTCATGCCTTCTCCTCCGAATTCGGATTGCGCACGGCACCGAGATAGGTGGTACGGGGACGAGAGTTTACTTCAGCCAAGACAGTGTAATTTCGCTGCTGCGCTTTGAGTTTGGCGACGCGGCTATTGGGATCGTTGGCGTTGCCGAAGACGATGGCTTCCGAGGGGCAAGCGGATTCGCAAGCAGTAACAATTTCGCCGTCGCGAATCGGACGATTCTGTTTTTCGGATTCGATACGAACGTTGTTAATGCGCTGCACGCAGTAGGTGCACTTTTCCATCACGCCGCGACTGCGTACGGTAACTTCTTGATTGCGCATCAGCTTCAATTGAGGCGTATCCCAATCCTGGAAACGCAGGAAGTTGAAGCGGCGAACTTTGTACGGGCAGTTGTTCGAACAATAGCGGGTACCGATGCAGCGGTTGTACACCATGTCGTTCAGGCCTTCGCCACTATGCACGGTGGCGC
>JBAVNY010000308.1:0-3053 GCA_049691535.1 Candidatus Acidiferrum sp. | reverse complement strand
CTAGTGAAGGGAACTGTTGACCCGGCCATTCAGGATATTCAGAACAAGAATTATTCCGGTCTCGCGGGTGACGTAGCAGGTGGAGCGGTTAAAGCTGTTCCATTGGTCCTGTCAGGTGGCTCCAGTGCCGCTGCTGAAGGCGCAGAAGCCGCTGAAGGTGCGGATGCTTCCGTCAACTTGATTTGGCCCCTTTTGATCTTTTCTTTTGGCCCCACCCCTCTGGTGATTCATCACTCTGCCCCCGGTCGAAGCGAAGCCCTGCGGCGCCCGGAGGGCGACGCGTTTAGGGCGCAGCGTAGGCCGGGGGCAGAGTGAAAGTTTTATTTGCTGCCGCCTTTTTTCTCCAGCGTTCTTCGAAACCGATACGATTCGTTCCCGGTCTCGATGATGTGCGCCTGGTCGGTCAACCGATCGAGCATGGCCTTGCACAACCTTGCATTCGGAAACATTGTCGTCCATTCCGAGAACGGTAAGTTCGTCGTCACGATCACTGCCGCTCGTTCCGCTCGTCCGGCGATTATCTGGAACATCATTTCTGCGGCAGCTTCCGGCATCGCCACGTAGGCCATCTCGTCGATCACGATCAGGTCATAGCGCGTCCAGCGGTTCGTCACGCGATTCAGTTCGCTCTTGTTCTTGGCTTCAATCAGCTCGTTCACTAATTGCGCTGCGGTCGTGAAACGCACTCGTCTTCTCTGCCGGCAGGCGGCCACTCCCAGGCCGACGGCTAGGTGCGTCTTGCCCGTGCCTGCTTCTCCCAGGAGAATCACTGGTTCGCTGCGGCTCAAGTAGCCGCCTTCGGCCAGATGCCGCAGCAGAGTTGCTGGAATACACGGGGCATGAGAAAACTCGAACTCTTCCAGCGTCTTTACTTTGGGAAAGTGGGCCTCGCGAATCCGCCGCGCTACCGTGTTGCGTTCCCGCTCTTCTACCTCGGCCTCCAGCAACGCTTCCAAATAGCTGAGATGACTTTTCTTCTCTTTCACCGCTTGCTCGGCTACCTGCGCAAACTGTCCTCCCACGGTCGGCAACTGCAGTCGCTTGGTATACTGCCGAATCGTTGCTTGTTGTACCGCTACAGTGGCCGCACTCATTGAATCACCCCTGTTGCAGAATAGTTCCGCAGCAACTGGTCATAGTTCGTGGTGGTCGGTTGAGGCCGGTCGTAGCAACGTAATGCGCCGATCTCCACTGGTTCCGGTTCTGGTCTTCCGAGGCGTTCTGCATCCAGAAGCATCCGAACGACATCCACATCGAAACAACTTGTATCCAGAGCCTTTTCAATCGCTATTTTTAGCAATGGGTATCCATACTGACGACCCAGGAGCAGAACATCGATCATGGCGCGTGTTCCAGACTGTCGTCCTTGTCGTTGCTTCAGCATCTCCCAAAAGCGATCGAAGCTTACAGGCCAACGTCCTTGCGCTCGCCACTGTTCAAGTGGAGTCGAACCAGCAAGCGCTCCCGGCTTCTTCGTCAATGCTTCCAGATAGTGCTCGAGATTAAGAACCTTCTGGTGTCGATCGAAACAACGTTCGTGCCGGGCCAAGCACTGCCCCTGATGCCAGATCTCGACGTACGTGGAATACACCTTGGCCTGCACTTCGACGCCGACCGGGAGTGGAACTGAGTAGAAGTTGGTCAGCACTCGTACACAGCCGCTGGTGTTCACGTGGGGAAAATGCACCGCCGCCAAGTCGAAGCCTTCTTCGGCGAGAGTGCGCAGATGTTCGCGTTCTGTATGCATCCCAGCGCCCACAGTCTGGGTACGCTCGCCGATCATCCGTTGCTCATCCTTTTTCGAGGCTTCCAGCAACAGAACGTTCAGCTCTTCCCAACTAGCTACCTGTGGCACCGGCACCAGATGGTTCCGGCGAAAATAACCACCTTCGCCCTCCACGCCACCCTTCTCGTGTCCTTCTCCTGGCGTACAAAACTCTGACGCAAAACCCCAATGCGACCGGAAGGCAATAAATCGCGTGGTCTCTTCGCGCTGATATCCTCGCAAAATCTTCTTCACCGCACTCTTCAGGTTATCGTAGCGAAGCGTGCTGAAGACTCCACCGAAATAGGCAAACGCCATCTCGTGTGCTTCGAGGAATGCTTGCTGACTGGCATGCGGGAATGCGCGATGAAAGGCTCCTCCGCTGGCCATACTCCGCATGCAAAACAGATAAGCCTTCTGCCTCTCTCCGCAGATCTCTGCGTAGGCTTCATACCAGTCCACTTGTGCTTCCGCGCCCCAAGAATACGACTGAGGAATAAATGTCTCTCGGCGGGTTAGCCCCAACTTCGCCTTTCGTACGCGTACGTGACGACGAATCGTGGATTCGGCTACTTGCACTTCCGGCATCTCTGCTCGGATCCGGCACCAGATGCGATGCGCGGTGTGCCGTTGCTTCCGTGGCGCTTTCTTATCCGCTTCCAGAAGCGTATCGATGAATGTCATCACCGGTCCCAGCTTCGGTCGCTCTCGCACAGGGGTCTTTCGTTCGATCGGAACTGCCCTCAGCACCGCCTCACGGACCATGCGTCGATGAATCCCCAACTTCTTGGCTATCCCTCGAATCGTTCCATCACCGTGCTCATACTCACTTCGAATCTGCTCGAATAGCTCCACCTTGGCTCTCCTGTCCACCCGGCCTCCCCTTGGGCGACTGAGCCCGAAGCGGAGTCCACGGTAGCTGATTTTCAGTAGGGTGGGGCCAAATCAAAGTATCGAATGGGGCCAAATCAGAGTATCGAAATCATGCAGCGAGTTACCGTGAATTAGAGTGAGCTTGCCTAGTTTAAATGCGCCGTTGAGCGGGACGATTTGCCAGTTGGATTCTTTGAGTTTGAGATATGAGATGTGGTCTACGATGCCTTCAAGTTCTGGTTGTTCTTCGATAAGGTCAGTTATAAAGCGTTCGTGATTCCCTTCCAGCCAGACTTTCTTGCAGGTCTTGGGAAGGACTGCGTAGAGCGAGTCGAGAATCGTTTTCTTGAAGCCTTCTAGGTCCGATTTTAAGCCGCCTACTGGACGAAATAAGGGCTTTCCCTTGGTGTGACGG
>JBAVNY010000307.1:0-2204 GCA_049691535.1 Candidatus Acidiferrum sp. | reverse complement strand
CCCCGCAGGACACAGACGGGATACCCATGATCGGCGTAAAAATCAGCCTCTTATTTTATTGGTGCTCCCTAGCTACTTTCCGGCGCAAAATTGAAGGGCTCGGTCCTTGGGCTAGAATCGCGCGTAGTGGGTAAAACTGCAAGGCCGGACGGATTCGGGCTGAGGGTGAACCCGCCCAAGATCGCATGTCAGAATATTTTTCGAACGCATGTTGACTTGGCTCGCCGGCACTGATTCATTCTTATAGATGATTCGCGATCGGACCCTTGAAGCGCGCCGGAAGCTTGTGAGCAAGCTTCCCATTACGGGCGAGATCCTGCGCGGTTCGCTGCTGAAGCGTGTTGTCCGGCATTCCAAAGGCTGCCCGAAATGTGAGCGCGGCGAAGGGCACCAGGTCTGCGTTCTGACGGTGAGCTATCCCGGAGGGCGCACGCGCCAGCTCAGTGTGCGCCGCGAGCGAGTTCCCGAAATACGCCAATGGCTGAGCAATTACCGGGAGCTGAAAGCGGCGATCGAGGCGATCTGCGAACTCAACCATCATCTGCTGCGTCCGGATGAAGCCGCTCCGAAGCGGCGCAGGAAACGAACGTGATTAAGATGCGGCGGGCGCAGCTCAGCTTCGGCGATGGACTGATCGCCGAGGAGGTGAGTGATCTGCGCGAAGATTGGATGAAGCACGCCGACAAGGTATTAGACGATGAACAAATCGTAGCGGCAGTTTATGAAGCGCTGGCGAAGCGGCATCCCAAGAGCCGCTCCCGTGGCCGACTGGGCGCTCCGGCCGAAATGGTGTTGCGTTTGTTGATCCTGAAACACATCCGCAATTGGAGCTATGGGGTGCTGGAGCGCGAGGTGCGGGCCAATCTGGTGTACCGCGATTTTACGCGCGTGGGCGGCGCGAAGATGCCGGACGCCAAGACCATGGGCCGCTGGGGCTTGGCGGTCGAGCCGGCGGCGATCAAACAGATTCACGAAAGGATGGTGAAAATAGCCCAGGATAATGGGGTGACCGAAGGACGGCGAATGCGCGTGGACACCACGGTGGTTGAGACCAATATCCACTATCCGACCGACAGCAGCTTGTTGGGCGACGGGGTGCGGGTGTTGATCCGCACAATGAAGAAGGTCACCGCGATCGCAGGTAAGGCCGGTGCCAAACTGCGGGACCGCAGCCGCACCGTGAAACTGCGGGTGCTCGACATCGCGCGGGCGGCGCGCGCCAAAGGACCGCAGAGCCAGGAGAAGCTCAAGCTGGCTTACGGCAAATTGCTCAATTCGACCAGCCGGGTGGTGGGACAAGCAAAACGGTTCTCCAAGGAAATCGCCGAAGGAGTGAAGCGATCGACGGACATCCTGCAGCAGCTGGCACTGGAAGGTCTGCGTCACGAGATCGACGCGATGGCGCCGCGCGTTAAGCAGGTGATGAAGCAGACCAGAGATCGCATCTTTCGGGGCAATACTCGTGTCGAAGGAAAAATACTCAGCCTGTTCGAGCCAACGACGGAAGTCATTCGCAAGGGCAAGGCGGCAAAGCCCAACGAATTCGGCAAAATGGTGAAGCTACAGGAAGCCGAAAACCAGATTGTGATCGACTACGAAGTCTACGATCGGCGACCCAATGATTCGGACCTGCTGATCGCGGCCATCGAAACGCACCAAGCAAGGCTTGGGCGCACACCGCGCCTGGTGGCGGCAGACGCCGCATTCTATTCCATCAAGAACGAAACCGCAGCGAAAGAGAAGGGCGTCAAACGCGTCTGCATTCCAAATCGCAACACGAAGAGCTCGGAACGCAAACGCGAGCAGAAGAAACGCTGGTTCCGCAACGGCCAAAAGTGGCGGACCGGGTGCGAGGGACGTATTAGCGTGGTCAAGCGGCGGCACGGGCTCAACCGGTGCCGGTACAGAGGAGATACTGGAATGAAGCGCTGGGTCGGGCTCGGTGTGATCGGGGATAACCTCATCAATATCGGCCGCGCAATGGAAAGTCAGCCCGTCGAGTAGATCGGCCGCGCTAGTCTTAGGACACCTCAATCCCCCGCCGGCCACTCCGGCGGGTTTTTCTTTCGGCGCAGCATTGACCACTCTCTCGGAAACATGATTTTTGCGCCGGAAAGTAGCTAGTCAAGCGGCTGCGCGAGCGGAGCGCATAGATCCCGCAAAACGCGTAAGGGCCACCATGATGGCCAGCGTTGCGAGATAGG
>JBAVNY010000306.1:0-10720 GCA_049691535.1 Candidatus Acidiferrum sp. | reverse complement strand
GCCTATAGCTTTACGACCAACTCCTATCGCGCCGGCGTAGACTTCCGAATTTTGCCCAAAACCACAATTTCTTATGATCAGTTCCTTACGTATTACAAGCAGGGCAACGTCGTCACCGATAATCCGCAGAATTCCGGCTACCAACTGGCCAACGGCACTCCCGTGGATTTGGGCATCGTCTGGAGCACCATGGGCCCCGTTCAGATTCTTCCGTGTGCTGCGCCCATTGCCACACCGCCGAATATCGTGAATCCGACCTGCAACGCCTATCTTTCTTACAGTCAGGCCTCTTCGCCGCGAAATTTCATGCCCACAGAGCGATTGCGGCTTCAATCAAATTACTTCAAGAACCTTGAGATGGCGGCCTCGCTGGGTTACAGCGCGGCCAACAACTCTGTGCCAAACTTCAACGAGGTGGCAAATGATTACACCGTGCGGAGCGGTGTCCGCGGGAGCACTGCCGGCGGTCCGGCGGATGCCAAGCGCGTCTCCGTCAATGCGGACTGGTCAGGGGTTTATTCGGTTACCGAGAAATTTCGCATCCTCGATTCGTTTCGGTACGACAACTGGCGCACTCCCGGCCTCTGGGACACGTCGGAGACAAATATTTTTGGCCAGATGCAGCCGGGGTTGGTGGGACTGAATCAGCCCCAGTCGGTCTTCACTGCGGGAACGTTTCTCTCACTTTGCCCGGCTCCGTACACGGCGATCACTTGTCCAAGTCATAGTGCCAGTTCGGCCGCCGATGTGGTGAACGGGCCAACTTCCTCCTTCCTCGGCCAGAACATCAAGTCGAACACGTTTCAGCTCCAGTATGACTTCACCAATCGGCTGACCGGCCGGATCGGGTATGTGTACACAGATCGGACGATTGCCAACTTCAACGCAACTTTTTATTCCGCGGAAACCTATTTTCCAGGCGGTAAGGGTGCTACGGCCGCCAATGATTATTTCGCAGCGCGGGGCGACTGCGCGATTCCTTCCAACTGCACTGAGTCTGTAGATCCCACGACCGGCCAACTTATTTCTCTCTCCTTTTCCGGTCCTGCCGCTGGGAATGATACGTCTCGAAACCTGACAGAAATTCACGAAAACACGTTGTTGATGGGGTTTACGGCGCGTCCCATAGACGCTTTGCGCATCACCGGCGACTTCCAGTTCGGTTACAACGATTATTCCTTTACGCGCATTAGCCCTCGGCAAGTGCAGAGCTATAAGGTCCATGCCAGCTATAAGCCGCGCGCCTGGATCAACCTCGACGCAGCACTCGACATCCATCAAAATCGCGACAACGTCTCGACGGTGAACGACATCGAGCACGGTCGGAGCTATAGCTTTGTCACGACGGTGCTGCCGAACGCGCGGTTGTCCTTCGATCTCGGCTACACCTACACGGACATCTACACCGCAGCGCTGATTTGTTACTACAACAACGCGAACGGTCCTGCGCCTGCTATCCAGTGCCCGACCAGCTTGGGCTACACGCCGCCAGCGGTTTCCGGGTTGGGATCTTACTCGAGCAAGCAGAACTTCGCGTATGCCGACATCAACTGGAAGCCGGTTAAGCGAGTCACCCTCGGCCTCGGATACGCCGGAAGCTTCGTTGGCGGGAGCACGCTCTTGATAAATCCGCTCCAGGTCCCCGGGACCCTGGCCTTCAATTATCAGAAGCCCTATGTGCGGGCGGTTTTCGATTTGTACAAAGGGCTTAGTTACCGAATGACCTGGAATTACTACGCGTACAACGCTAAGGGACTGGAGTCGAACGCAATACCGGGCCTGGCGGCAATCCCCATTCAGGATTTCAACGGCAGCACCGCTGAATTCGCACTCCAGTACACCTTCTAAATCTGGGCCGATGAATCGAGAACCGGTGGCAGTGTAAGTCAAGGTTAAAGTCGAGTGGAGTTTCAATCTGAAGGAGAAATTGAGATGAAGAAAAACGAGATGCAAGTTGTTGCGGCGGCCATGATGGCGATCTCTGTCGGGCTGGTTCTCTCATTGCCGGCACGAGCGCAAGACGCGTCGGCGACCCTTTACAAAGCAAAATGTGCATCGTGTCATGGCCCTGACGGAAGCGGTTCGACGACGGGCAAGGCAATGGGCGCCTATGATTTTGGAACCGCCGACGTCGAAAAAATGTCAGACGCCGGCCTCACCAAGATCGTGACGGACGGCAAGGGCAAGATGCCAGCCTACGGAAAGTCTCTGAAGCCCGACGAGATAAAGGGGTTGGTGGCCTACATTCGCACGCTGAAAAAGTAGGGTCGGCCCCAATCGGCAGAAATATTTCGTCCGCTGCAAGATATGATTATTTCATTTTGATGAAAGACTGCCGCAAAGCACGACAGACGCCCTCGTTTCCAAATCTACCGCTACTTAAGAGGGTCCCGGTCCAAGCAGGCGATGATCGCTTGGATAACCAGCTTGGTCTCCGCAGGTCTACGAACGGCGATACACACCACACCTGCCTGTTTAACGGGATAGTCGTTGCCTCCCTCGAACAAGGCATCACCGATGAAAATCATCTGGTCTAACGGAATGCGCAAAAGGTCTCGGAGCTTGCGGATTCCGTAGGCCTTATCGATGCCCGGTTTGGTGACGTCGATGGATGTCGTGCCGCCCATTCGCACGGAAAACTGGGGAATGAGCGCATCAAGTATGGCTTTAATCTTTTTTCTCTTCGCGAAGTCGGGGTCCCACTTATTTTTTTCCTCCAATGAGGCCTGCTGACCTAGTGCGGAAAATGTAATCTGGCTCCCGCGATCTTCAATTGCGTCTCCCCAGACCTTTTCGGCTTTGAAGCCAGCTTCTTCTATAGCTTTTCGAAGTGAGTTAGCGATTTGCTCTCTTTCACCTGCGGTGAAATCCTCTGAATAAAGTTTTTCCCAGTGCCCTGTGTACTGAAAGTATTTGGTTCCACAGGTGGGAAGAAGCGATAAATTGAATAGCCGTTCATCATCAGGAAGATTGGCGAGCAGTTGTGTTTCGAACTGTGGCCAATCACCTCCGGAAATCACCGCCACTTTCGCGACGCCGAGCAACTGGCCCAGCAGTGCCGACATTTCGACATCCAGGGATGATTTGCTTTCGGCGAGAGTGCCATCCAGATCAAAAACAACCAAACTTTTCACAGTTGTGTGTCTCTGTGGTCAGGATGAGGAGTTAGCAGATGACGCTCTGCGATCGGTGTCGCCTTTGCAGTCGGCATGTTCACAGTGGCAAGCAATGTCTGGCGTCTTCTCCATCGCCTCGCATTCCACGCTGCAGTATTTGCCTGACGTCGTCATACACGAACAAATGGGATGGGCGCACTTCTCAGCTTTGGTGAAGGGCATTGCGGTCTCCTGATTGCGAAATTAAGTCGATCTATCTGAGCCTCAATATTAGTTCACGACCGAGAGTAGTTCTGTCCATAAAGGGACAGGTAGCAATAATCGTAGTGAACCAGACTCGCAGAGCGGGAAACATTACTTGTTGTGGGTCAATACGAATTCGTCGGCCGAAATTTCGGCGCGTTCTTTGCGGATGTCCAGCCGGATTCTGCCAAAGAAGCTCATATACACGTTCGCGACCCAGACTAAAGAGAACCCGGCAATCAGGTAGCCCCGCCAGTCCGGAAACAGCAGCTTGTAGCGGGTAATCACAAGAAACGCCGCGGTAACGTAGTGGCTGAAACAGTATTCGCAGGTGAAAAGATAGAAGAATTTGCGCTCGAAGATCAGCCGGCACGTTTTACTGTTTCCTACACAGAAGTCATGAAATTCCCGAACAATCTCTTCATGGGTTATCGTCCACGCGATCGATGCAATCGGAATAGCAATAATGAATAAAGACAGTAGCTGCAGCGGTATGGTCATGGGCGGTCCGGATGTGAGTTCAGAACTCCTCCTCGAAATATAGGGTCAGGCGGAGCCTGAACGAGCTCCGCTGGTTGATCTGTCGACAAAGACTGCAGGCTATGGAGTTTCTCACCCCGTGTGCTGCCGCGCTGTCCCGTTCAACACAATATCGACATGGTGGATAAATCGCGCAAGACCGCTCTCGGATGTGACCCTGTTCCGTACGGCACAGTTTAATTCTGGTCTGAATGCCATAGTAGGAATGAAAACTGTATCAATGACACTAGAGGGATGGCAGGCGCCATAGGAGATTTTGCATGTCCACAAATAATTCGGTAGTTGCAATCTATCGCACGCATACGGAAGCGGATGCGGCGGTCAAGGAACTTCAGCGCGACGGAGTCGACCTGCACAACTTATCGATAGTTGGGAAGGGCTATCACACCGACGAGCACGCGGTGGGCTACTACAACACCGGCGACCGCATGAAATACTGGGGCAAGGCGGGTGCGTTTTGGGGAGGTTTCTGGGGACTCTTGTTTGGATCCGCATTTTTTATGATTCCAGGTCTCGGCCCAATTCTGGCGGCGGGACCGATCGTCACCTGGATCGTGGGTGCGTTGGAAGGCGCGGTGTTGGTGGGCGGTGTAAGCGCACTAGGTGCCGGCCTCTATAGCGCCGGCATTCCCAAGGACAGCATCGTGAAGTATGAAACGGCGATCAAGACCGATCAGTTCCTGTTGATCGTGCATGGAACAGCAGCCCAGGTGGCCCAGGCGAAAGATGTCATTACCAAAACCACCCATCCTGACCTATGCATGATGCATTACAGCGAACCCGCAGTAAAAACGGCAGCCGTCTAGCCTCTGCGCGAATGAATAACGGGGGCAAGGCCGCCTGGGCCTTGCCCATTTTCATTTTTTTCGCCAAATTCCCGGTGATTCCTCTCTTGTCCCCAGCTTAGCGCCACATTAATTTTCAGATACTGTGCCAAACGGGACTTCCTTGCCCCGTGTCAAGTCCCAGCATTAGAGCAGTCGACCCTGCGGTCCTAAAGTCTCCGTCAGCCGATGGAATGAGGAACAATGGCAAGTCACAAATTGAAGGTTCTATTCCTCTCAACGGGTGATGCTACCCGGAGTCTGATTGCCGAAGGCTTCCTACGCTCCCTGACGGGTGAACGATTTGATGTTGTGAGCGCGGGGGTCGACCCAGGAGCCTCAAATCCTCTAGCAAGTGAGGTGATGAAGGAAGCAGGCATCGACATTTCGGGCCAAAAGCCGAAGAGTATTGCGCAGTCATTGAGACAGCATTTCGGTCACGTGATTACCATCTGTGACCCAGCCAAGGAAAGAAGCCCGATATTCCCCTTCGCTCTTGGCGTTTTGCACTGGAGTATCGTCGATCCGAATTCTGAGGCTGGTTTGCCAGCCCAGAAGACCGAGGCTTTCCGGCACGCACGAGATGATATCAAGGACAAGGTGAAACAATTCATCACCGACACTGCAAAAATAAACGCAAATGAACTCTCCATCGCGTAGGGATGGCAGCCCCTGAAAAACGCGACGCGACCATTTTGGTAGAAGGAGCATCGCTTGGTCTCTAACTTAGCGTCAGTCGCCAGCAACGACATTCGCTCTGCGTTGCCCAAGAGCGCTCCCGTTGAAACAACGAACAACAATCAGTCGCAGCTCGAAGAACTGATTCAGAGTCTGAATCTTCTTCTCTCTGAAATGACTGAGCTGGAAACATCCGGCTTGCGCGATACCGCAGAAGTGCACTCGGAGCACCGCGCCAGCGCCAGAAATCTCATGGACTACCTGGCGCTTCGAAGACACGACATGCGCCATTTGCAGTCAAAGCTTGCGGGTCTGGGACTCTCATCGCTGGGTAGAACCGAGCCGCACGTACTGAGCTCTTTACACGCGGTATTGCGTGTCCTTCACAAGCTTGCTGGTTCCGATCCGCTCGTTCCGCCTTCAAAGGTGGCGCCCCAAATTGGCCTGAGCAACACTCTGCTGGAGAAGAACGCCGAAGCCCTGTTTGGCGAAGCGCCAGCAGCGCGTCACGTGCGAATCATGGTGACCATGCCACCGGAAGCCGCAACGAAGTACGAGCTAGTTCGCGACCTTCTGGCGCAGGGCATGGATTGCATGCGTATTAATTGCGCGCACGATGGTCCCGCAGCCTGGGCAGGAATGATCCAGAACCTTCGTCGCGCCGAAACGGAAACCAAGAAGCGCTGCAAGGTTGCCATGGATTTGGCTGGTCCCAAACTTCGCACTGGGTCTATAGAACCAGGACCCACGGTGTTGAAATATCGACCGAAGCGGGACACTTTCGGCCGCGTCGTCGCTCCCGCGCGGATTTGGCTGACGTCAACTTCCTGCCCAGAAGTCGCCCCTGAGCCAGTGGACGCCGTCGTGCCGGTGGCGCAGCCCTGGCTGGCGCGGCTGAGGCCGGGAGATCGGGTACGTTTTACCGATGCGCGCGGGGCATCCAGGTCAATGAGCATCTCGGGAGTCCAGGGAAATAGTCGCTGGGCCGACGCTGTGCGGACGGCCTATGTCTTCAAGGGAATGATCCTGGAAGCGCGTCGACCCGCGTCAAATGGCAAATCGGAGCGCATTCAGCGGATCCGGGTTGGTCCAATTCCCGCTAAACAGCAGACGCTTCGGCTGAAGCTTGGCGATACCCTCATTCTTACCAAGTCCCTCGACCCTGGTCGGCCCTCGCGAAGAGACAACGATGACAGGCTGATCGCTCCGGCTCAGATCGGCGTGTCACTGCCAGAATTCTTCGACGGAGTGAAAGCAGGTGAACCCATCTGGCTCGACGACGGCAGGATTGGCGGCGTCATTCGAAAGGTCGCCCCCGACAGAGTCAGCGTCGAGATCACCCAAGCACGTCCTGCGGGGGAAAAGCTGGGTGCCGAAAAAGGGATCAACGTCCCCGAAAGCCATC
This sequence comes from Candidatus Acidiferrum sp., assembly GCA_049691535.1. Lineage (GTDB taxonomy): Bacteria > Acidobacteriota > Terriglobia > Acidiferrales > UBA7541 > Acidiferrum. The sequence continues at coordinate 3,914 of JBAVNY010000306.1, read as the reverse complement.
TGCGCTTATCCTCGCTTACCAAGGAGGACTTGGAAGCTCTGCCGTTTGTGGTCAAGAACGCGGACATCGTGGACTACTCCTTCGTGCGGACGGAAGCCGACGTTTTGGAGTTGCAATCACACCTGGCTAAGCTCGGTGGGGAAAAACTCGGGCTTATCCTGAAGATTGAAACTCGCGAAGGATTTGACCAATTGCCGCGACTGCTGTTAGCGGCAATGCGAACGCGAGCAGTGGGCGTCATGATTGCGCGCGGCGACTTGGCAGTCGAATGCGGCTATCAAAGGCTCGCTGAGGTACAGGAAGTAATCCTGTGGGTATGCGAGGCAGCGCATATGCCCGTAATCTGGGCGACTCAGGTGTTGGAATCGCTTGCGAAAAATGGTATTCCGTCGCGCTCGGAGATCTCCGACGCCGCAATGGGCGAACGCGCGGAGTGCGTCATGCTCAACAAGGGCCCGTATATCGTCCCGGCGGTGCGCGTTCTCGGCGACATTTTGCGGCGCATGCAGCCTCACCACGAGAAGAAGAATTCGATGTTGCGAAAACTTCATCTGGCCGTCGCCTTTCACGCTGGCGCATGATCGTTAGAAACCCTGTCCCAGAGATGGCCTAGGGAGCGTACAACTTGACCAGCAACGCGCCAGAAGCTTTGCTCAATCACACCCCCACGGTAGGTTCTGAGCCGACTGGCCCCCCGGCTCACTCAACCCAGCCGCCGATTCCCACGAAAACGAAGAATAAGGACATTCATGTTTCGCCAGCGGTGCTCGACGCTGCGCGAAAAGATGCGGAACAACTGCTTCGTGATTTGCGCACGTCACTGAATGGCCTAACGGAGTCTGAGGCCGAAGAACGAGCGCGCACCTCGGGCCCGAATGAAGTCGCACAAGAGCGAAAGCAAGGCTGGCTCGTTCGCCTTCTGAAAATCATCCGCAATCCGCTGGTGATTCTGCTGACGACTCTGTCCGCCATTTCGTTTCTTACCGGAGATGCGCGCGCCGGCTCAGTGATGGCCGGCATGGTAGCGCTCAGCGTGGGGCTTCGCTTCTGGCAAGAAGCCCGCGCCGATTCCGCTGCACAAAAGCTGAAGGCCATGATCCACGTGACCGCCGCAGTCGTCCGCGACGGTGCGACCCGGGAGATACCGCTGCGGGAATTGGTGCCCGGTGACATCGTGAAACTGGCCGCCGGCGACATGATACCTGGCGACGTGCGACTGCTATCTTCGAAAGACCTCTTCGTGAGCCAAGGTAGTCTTACCGGCGAGTCGCTTCCCGTTGAAAAGTTTCACGATCCCGAAACGATCGCAGAGATCTCGCCGACTGAACTCAAGAACACCTGCTTCATGGGAACCAGCGTCGAGAGTGGCACCGCGACGGCGGTCGTGGTTACCACCGGCGTTCAGACCTACTTCGGCAGCATGGCCCACTCCATCACCGGGGAACGCGTGCAGACGAGCTTCGACCAGGGCCTCAACCGCTTCACGTGGCTGATGATGAAGTTTATGGCGGTGATGGTGCCATTGGTGTTTCTCATCAACGGTTTTACCAAGCACGATTGGAAGGGAGCGTTTTTCTTCGCCATGGCGGTGGCCGTAGGTCTCACGCCGGAGATGCTGCCGATGATCGTCTCGGTGTGCCTCTCCAATGGCGCGCTGGCCATGAGCCGCAAGAAGGTGATCGTCAAGCGGCTGAACTCCATCCAGAACTTCGGGGCCATGGACGTGTTGTGCACCGACAAGACGGGCACACTCACGGAAGACCGCGTCGTGCTCATGCGTCATTGCAACGTGGCTGGGCAAGAAAGCGAAGACGTGCTGTTGGACGGATATCTGATCAGCTATTTCCAGACCGGTCTCAAAAACTTGCTCGACCGCGCGATTCTGGATAGTACGGACTTCCACGGAAAGACGATTGTCGATAAGTATAAGAAACTCGATGAGCTGCCCTTTGATTTCACGCGACGCATGATGTCGGTTCTGGTGGAAAACGCGGAAGGTAAAGCCATCCTTCTTACCAAGGGCGCTCCGGAAGAGGTCTTCCTTCGCTGCTCGCATTTTGAACTCGACGGCAAATTGTCCGAAATGCAACCGGAGCGGATGGTCGGGCTGAAACAAGAGTACGACGATCTCAGCAACGACGGCTTCCGGGTGCTGGCCGTGGCCACAAAGGAACTGCCTGGGAAACCGAGTTGCGTCAAGGAAGATGAGCAAGAACTGGTGCTGCGAGGATACGTGGCATTTCTCGACCCGCCAAAAGCGACGGCAGCCCTTGCTCTTGCAGCGCTGCACAAACACGGTGTCGCCGTGAAAATTCTCACGGGAGACAATCACCTTATCAGTCGCAAGGTTTGCAGGGATGTCGGTCTTCCAGCCGATCCCATGTTGCTGGGAACTGACGTGGAGAAACTGTCCGACGCCGATCTTGCCCTGGCAGTGGAGAAGGTGGCCCTGTTCGCCCGGCTTTCCCCCGCGCACAAAGAGCGCGTCATCCGCATTCTTCGAGGACAAGGGCACGTCGTCGGATTCCTGGGCGACGGAATCAACGATGCTCCAGCGTTGCGAGCCGCGGACGTCGGCATTTCGGTAGACACCGCCACGGACATCGCCAAGGAGTCGGCGGATTTGATCCTTCTTGAGAAGGATCTCATGGTGCTCGAAGGCGGTGTGCTTGAGGGACGAAAAGTCTTCGCGAACATCGTGAAGTACATCCGCATGGGAGCGAGTTCCAATTTTGGCAACATGTTCAGCGTGCTGGGTGCGAGTGCCTTTCTCCCGTTCCTGCCAATGGCCCCGATTCAGGTGCTCACCAACAACCTCTTGTACGATTTCTCACAAGTGCCAATCCCCGCGGACGCGGTGGACGAAGAACAAGTGGCGCGACCACGGCCTTGGAACATTGGGGAAATCAAGCGGTTCATTCTCTTTATTGGCCCCATCAGCTCGGTTTTCGACTACACGACGTTCTTCGTCATGCTCTGGATATTCAAATGTTGGGATCCATCGCGGGCGTCGTTGTTTCAGACTGGCTGGTTCGTCGAGTCGCTCATGACCCAGACGCTGATCATCCACGTCATCCGTACTAACAAGATTCCTTTTTTCCAGAGTCGCGCCAGTTGGGCGCTGACGGCCACAACTATATGCATCATGGGTTTGGGTTTGTGGCTGCCGTACTCCCCTTTGGCGCATGCACTTGGTTTCACGCATCTGCCACCGCTGTATTGGCCCATCCTGATGCTAACGTTGCTTGGCTACGTGGCTCTTACGCAGATCATCAAGGTGTGGCTGTTGCGCAAGCAGTGGATCTAGGGCGACGGAAGCAGAGAAGCACTCAATCAGCAGGGCCAGAACCGCACATAAAGCTAATCCTTATTCATTTTTGCCGAGAGCCCTGATTTTCTATCAGCTTCCTGAGCGAACTCGTAAGCTTTGGTCGAGTGCTCCAGTGCCTGACGCGACGTTTCGTGGCCAGTCTTATGGTCTCCTTTGGAGTGATGAGCAGCCGCGACGCGGTGCGCGTGTGCAGCGAGATCGTGGAACTCGGCAGCTCGTTGATGCGAATCATTTGGCATATTATTTTCTCCCTAAAAATCAACCGGAGCGGCAAGCAAGTTTCGAGGATCAGTGTTTCACTTTGCTTCGGAATGTGAACATTTGTGCTGGTCCCCACATTCTAGCTGCCGGGAAGGAGTCATACTGTTCAATTGGATACAGAAGTGTGCAACGGCAGAAGAGAATGCCTGCTTGTTAAACATGTCCGATAGGGGACAGTCGGCAATGCAGCCCACCGTTAAGATGTTGAGACACAGCCACCAGCCACGCTCCGTTGCGTTTCCAACGGTCGGTATTGGATATTGGTGTAACTGCACCTTGGTCTCTGTTGACTTAGCTCGAATTCCGGAAAATGGGAAAGCTG
>JBAVNY010000305.1:0-4597 GCA_049691535.1 Candidatus Acidiferrum sp. | reverse complement strand
GCGCCAGAGTGCGTATGGTAGCCTCTTGGCCTTCGGGCAGTCCGCGAGCAGCCAGCAGCAGCAAATATTGCTGCGGCTCCAGCCCAGCCTGGCGGGCCGCGTCATCTCCTTCTTGCAGGAATCGCCGGATGCGGTGGCGCAGTTCGGCCAGTGCGCGGTACTCCTTTGCTGAGATGTTTTCTCCCATGAGCTTAGTCTATCGTAACACGATACATTCCATCAACCGCGGTGCCGCGGATGTGCCGTATCTACAATCGGATTTATGAACCGTTACAGGTTTCTGCGGAAGGCTTTCTGCGTCTTGTAGTGTTCGTAACCGTTTCGTTCGTAGAAACCGTGCGCGCGCTCGCGTAAAACATTGGACCGCACCGACACGCTCTTCGCACCCGCCCGCCTCGCCCATTTTTCAGCAGCATCCAGCAGTAGCGCACCGGCGCCCTGGCTGCGGATGTGCTCGTCGACCACCAATCCATTGATCTCTGCGCGAAACTCCACTTCCAGCAACGCACAGGTGCTAACGTGCACCCAACCCACGATTTCGTTATCGACTTGTCTTGTTGCGACGAAACAAACTCCTCTTTTTTCCCGCAGCACTCGGCGTAAGCGTTGAACCATCTCTCGTCTTATAGTGGGATAGCCCAATTGGCCGGCGAGTATCGCGAGGCGTGCTGCGTCCCCGGGTCGCGCTCTGCGTATTTGTATTGGCGCTTGCCCCTTAGGAAGTCCCACTCAGACGCCCTTTCGCCGCAGCCGTTGTTGCACTGCGCCGCTTTGCAGTTCGCGTAGCGCATCCGCCGCTATCCAGCGTGTTACGGCCAAGTTGCTCTTGTGCAGCCGCTTGGCGGTAGCAATCGCCGCTGCATTCAAAGCCAAATTGCGTTTGCCAATGTTGCGGAGCGCCCAGTTCACCGCCTTGCGCACAAAATTGCGATCGTCCCCCGCTTCCCGTTCAATTACCTTCAGATAATCTTTAAACGCACGATTAGGCGCGGTCTTGTCACGGTACGCTAGATACGCGACCAGCGCAAAACCGGCGCGCTTTTCAAATTCGTTCTCCCGTGTACTCCAGGCCACGGCTTTCTCCCACGCGGGCTTCGCAAATACAAACAAGTGGCAGCAGGTGCCGTCGCACGTATCCCAATTATCGAACTCGCGAACCCAATTCTCCATCTGGCTCGCCGTCACCTCAGCGGATACGTCGACCATTCCAGCCAAGATGCGCGCGTCGTGGATTCCAGTTTCCCAGAGTTGCACTGCAAGGGTGTGGCTCTGCCCAATCCGCTTGGCCAGTGCGTCGAGGCTCGGCTTGGCAACGCCGTAACAGATTTTGGCCCGAATGCCAAATCTCGCCATGCCATCCACATTGCGCTGTGTGCCAAGGCGCTTCAACTCAGAAACGATTCTCGAGACGTCCCAATCTTCCCGAGACATGGGCACGCTACGACGCGGCTTAGAACGTTTTTTCGGAATCGATAAGGATTGTGACCGGTCCTTCATTCACCAACTCCACCGACATCATTGCTTGGAAAATTCCGCGTCCCACCTTCACGCCAAGCTTCTGTAGCGCTTCGCAAAATTCCTCATAGAGCTTCTTCGCGATCTCCGGCGGCGCGGCAGATATATAACTAGGACGGCGTTGTCCACGCGCGTCGCCATACAGCGTGAATTGCGATACCGCCAGCGCTTCGCCTTTCACCTCGAGCAGCGAGCGATTCATTTTTCCCTGATCGTCCTCAAATATCCGCAGATTCGCGGCCTTTTCCGCCATCGCCAGCGCAACGGCCGTACTGTCTTCTTTTCCCACGCCCACCAGAATCATCAAGCCGTGACCGATTTCGCCGGTAATATTTCCGTCCACGGTAACTTTCGCCCGGCTCACCCGCTGCACTACCAGCCTCACCGTTTTTCCTCCGCCCTCGCCATCCCAACGAGATTCCGATTCAAACTGCCAGCTGCCCAACTTTGCAGCAATTACAAATACGCCCTTCCCTCAGCTACTTGATCGCGACATCCTTCGCGGGCTTACGCGGCAGCAACTCCGGCAATTGCGCCACATTATAAGCAAATACCGCAAGCACCTGCGCGCCCTGCGTCAAATCGTCCCAGCGCACACGCTCCAGCACATCCGCCTGCGAGTGATGCGTCTTGTCGTAGTCGGCAGGGTCTTGCACGCACCAAAATCCCGGCACGCCTTCGGTATCAAACGGTACATGGTCCGAGCCGCCCTCGCTGCGCAGTGTCGGCTCCATGATGCCCGCAGGTTCCGCCAAGGGAAACAGCACGCGGTCCATCGTCTCGCGTACATTGTAATTTCCCATCAGCCCGACCGTCAGCACCTTGCCCGTTCCCGTATCGTGCACTAGCACGCCCGATATCTTAGGAAGCTCCGCTTTATGCGCCTGCACATAAGCTTTCGATCCATTCAGCCCTTGTTCTTCTCCGCTAAACAGCACAAAGCGAATCGTGCGTTTCGGTTTCACGCCAAGTTTCTGCAACGCTCGCGCTGCTTCGAGCACCGCCATCGACCCCGTTCCATTGTCCGTAGCGCCAGTGCCAAGATCCCAGGAATCCAGGTGCGCGCCAATGATCACCATTTCGTCGGGCTTTTCCGTTCCACGGATCTCAGCAACCGTGTTGTAAACTTCCACCGGCTTGCCGCTGAACGATCCCTGTACATTCAACTCCGCCTCCACCGGACGTCCTGCATCCAGCAAGCGCCACAGTTGCAAGTAATCTTCCCGGGTCATGAATACCGCCGGCACCGGGCCTGGTTTGTAGTCAGGGCTCGCCGTGGTCATATTCAGCAAGCCATACATTTTTTCTGACGCCAACACGAGTGCCACTGCTTTTTCGTCCGCGATCAATTTTCGAGCCGCCTGGCGAAGTCTGCCGGCTGCGCGAAAATCGGTTACCTGATTTTCCTTGGCATGCATAAGCGGCAGAGTGCCTTCGCCCCACGGTGTCAGCAACGGATTTTCCGGCGGCACCAGATCACGCGCGCGCCCCAGCAACACGATCTTCCCCGCCAACTTCCCTTTGTACTTCTCCAGGTCTTCAATTTTTTCGACATCCATGCCAACCACTTCGCCCTTCACCGTGCCGCTGGTCGCAGGAGACCATCCCATGCTGGCCAGCGTGAATTCATGTGCCGCAGATGAAGTTACCCGTCCCGTCGCCGGTCCGCGCGTCCAACTATTTGCGATGGTCCACGGCTCGAGGTGCGCATTGTCCAATCCCAGAGCTTTAAATTGCGCCTCCGTCCAATGGCTTGCTTGCTCCAGCTGTGGTGAACCCGTCAACCGCGGACCAATGTTTGTGGTCAGATACGTTAAGTCTTTCTTGATTTGCTCTTCGTCCGCTTTCACCTGCGCCGCGATTTTCTTGTCGATGTCAGCAACGGAATCCGGCGCGATCATAGGCGGCTTCATAGTCGTGGCAGATTCAGCGTTTGCAGAATTCGCCGGTGCTGCAGGCGGCAGCGGACGTCGCGGCAGTAATCCTGGAAGTTGCGCCGTGTTGTAGGCCCATGCGGCCAGCACTTGCGAGCCTTGATTGATTTCGTCTTTCCAAACTTTGTCGAAGGTGTCGGACTGGCTGTGATGCGTCTTCGGATATTCCGCAAGGTCTTGCGCACACCAGAATCCGGGCACGCCCACCTCGTCAAACGAAAAACTGTCTGTGCCGTACTCGCGAAGCATGGTTGGTTCCAGCAGTTTCAGTTCGTGGAGCGGCGCAATCACCTGGTCCACCAGCGCGCGCGCTTGATAATTGTCGTGCAACCCAATCGCCAGTACGCGCCCCGTCCCGCTATCGTGAATTAGCACGGCGGAAATCTTGTCAAGCTCCGCTTTATGCGCCTTCACGTATTCCTTCGAGCCGATCAGTCCTTGCTCTTCGCCGGTAAACAGCACAAAACGGATCGTGCGCTTCGGCTTCACATTTAGCTTGGCCAGCGTGCGTGCCGCTTCCAACACCGCCATCGAACCAGTGCCGTTGTCGGTCGACCCGGTCCCCAAATCCCACGAATCCAGGTGCGCCCCGAGCACCACGATTTCGTCGGGCTTTTCCGTGCCCGGCAAATCCGCAACCGTGTTGTAGACCTGCACTGGCTTTCCACTAAAGGAATTCTTGATTTCCAAATCCACTTCGACCGGACCCTTCTTCAGCAGCCGGAAAATTTCCCGGTAGCCTTCTCCCGTCACGAATGCGAAAGGTACTGTCCCAGGCTGAAAGGGTTCGGTGGTGCCATCGGTCATGTTCAACAGTGCGTGTGGCTTTCCGGCATCGCGCAAGATCGCCGCCGCTCCTTCGTCCACCAGAAATTTACGTTGCGCGCGAATTGCCGCCATATATTTGTCGAACGGATCAGGCGGAGCAGGCTGCCCGACCGGCGGCGGTGGCTCTTCAAGAGGCTGGTACACCTCCGCGTTAGTATCGATGGGTCGCGGCGGCGAAAGTGGACGAGGCTCCTGCGTAATCACGATTGCACCCTTCAATTTCCCGTGAAACTTTTCGAAGTCTTCCGGTTTTTTCGCGTCGAAATACACCACCGGCCCGCGCACCGTTCCTTTCGTGTTGGGCGACCACGCTGCCGACG
>JBAVNY010000304.1:0-1873 GCA_049691535.1 Candidatus Acidiferrum sp. | reverse complement strand
TCAAACGCCTGCGCGAAATTCTGTCCCAGAAAATGCGATGTTCCCGACTGCAAAGCTTTGCCATCGCCCATCATCGCTTCAATCGAATAGGTCACATCCGCGCCCGCAAATTTCTCCGCGTCCGATTTCGCGCCCGGAATCACCGGAATGGCCGCCTCATTCATCGCAAAATCGGTATAGACATCCAGCATCTGCTTGGTTTCTTGGATGGCTTCTTCTTTGGTGGCGTGCGCGGTGTGCCCTTCCTGCCAGTAAAATTCCAGCGTGCGCAGAAATAACTTGGTGCGCAGCTCCCAGCGCACCACGCTGTTCCACTGATTCATCAGCACCGGCAAATCGCGGTACGACTGAATCCACTTCGACCACATGTGCCCGATAATCGTCTCCGACGTAGGCCGCAGAATCAATGGCTCGGCCAACTCTTCGCCGCCGCCGATTGTCACCACCGCCAGTTCCGGCGAAAATCCTTCCACGTGATGCTTCTCTTTTTCGATGAAGCTCTTCGGAATCAGCAGCGGAAATGCCACGTTCTGGTGCCCGGTTAGCTTGAATCGCCGGTCCAGCGCTCCTTGAATGTTCTCCCACAGCGCCCAGCCATACGGCCGCACAATCATGCAGCCGCGCACCGGCGCGTAATCCGCCAGTTGCGCCTTCAACACCAGTTGGTTGTACCATTCGGAAAAATCCTGCGCCCGCGTAGGTAGCTTCTCTTCAGCCATTCTCGGTAAGCCCAGCCTTCAAAAAGTGTGCAATGCCCGTCTTCGCACCGCGCTGCATTCGTCAAGCTCCGTTGCCTGCGGCGTTCATCAGGCATCGCTCCGTGCGGTGCCTGCGATGTTCGTCACGCTTCGTTGCTGAGGTGCTCGTCAGGGCACGGCTTCAGCCGCTGAGGCTCTCCGCCGTCACACACATTCCTAAGGCTCAGCTACTCCTCTCATCATTTTTCAACTGTCAGCTAAGCTTTTGAGCGTAGCGGACCCTCAAGCTCAGTGTCAACGCGAGAAGGCTACGTCTAATTCCCGGGTCACTCTCAAATCTGCGCTGGGCGCAGTTTTTCACAACATCGATGGCAGAGCAGTTTGATTTTCAGCTTGGATTCGTTCTTGCCATTCCATTCACCTTCTTCTTCAAAGAAGGTATTGCAAACGCTGCACCAGGCGTCGGGCCACTTATTCTGCTCATCCGGCTTGCTCGAGAACCATTCCTGCGAAGGGTTTGCCAACAGATGTTCACAAACGCAGGTAGCGAAGCCACTTCCATGTTCGCCACATTGGATTCGCTTGTTTCCACTTGTGCCGTTATCACCGTCAGCCACGAATTGAATGTCGGAATACACGAGGTACACAAATCCATCTTTATCAGGGCACCGATAAGCACCAATCGAGCCAAGGACCTTCGCCGCGACCGCAGTCATTGCCCATCCCAAATACTCGTTGTCCTCGGCCGATGGGTTCGTGAGATCGGCAATCCCCTCAGACTCGCCGAATTCTCTGACTTTTTGAATTTGCTTGACTGCTGCTGCTGGCAAATGGGAGTTTGCCCAACCCCAAAGGCGCGTTTTTCCTCGCCTAGACGTCGTACCCACCACCTGAACGGAGGCAATTACTTGAGGGACCCGTCGCTTAAAAAAGTCAGCGTCGCTTCATCTAAATCATAATTCCACTTGGGCCATTTCGAAATCTGATAAAGCTCCCCGGACTTCCCATTGAGAGCCATCAATTCGTGGACTGCTTATGCATGAAATCCGAGAATTCTTGAGTATTCATTGCGATGGCAGGAGGGCAAATCTAGATCGAACTGCCCAGGAACCACTCTTCGTCTGTGCCTTTGTTGTGGCTGCGAATCACCAACTCCGGCTCTTTCACTGTCACCC
>JBAVNY010000303.1:0-6933 GCA_049691535.1 Candidatus Acidiferrum sp. | reverse complement strand
GAACAACAATAGGCAAATCCACAATCGAGAAGATTGGTTGATGGGACTCGCACTGGAAGGTGCGGGTCCTTTTTTTTGTGGGCGTGAGTCACTTCGCGTGGGTGCGATTCTTTGGGGCGGCGGACGTTCAGGCGGCGAGTGGTGTTGAAGCAGGCGCGGATCTGGGACTGACGCGGAAAGCCAGAAACGCCATGATAAGGCAGGCGACGAAGGGCAAGAGAAATCCAAGACGCAAGGAATGTGCTTGCGAGGCGACGATGCCCATGAGCCAGGGGAGGGCGGCGCCACCAGCGCCCGAGCCACCAAAGAAAAGAGCGCTGAGCCAAGTAGCGTTTTCGCGGAAGATTTGGGCGAGCCAGGTGACGAGAATTGGGTAGATAGGGGCACAGCCAATGCCGGCAAAGGCTGCGCCGGCGTAAAGCATGGTGGGCTGATGCGCGAAGATGATGAGAGCGGCTCCGAAAGCGGCACTGATCACACCTGCGACCGCCATCACTTTGGTGGAGAAGATTCGGAGAAGAAGCGGGGAGAAGCCGCGGCCAAGCAAGAGGAATCCGTAGAAAAAAGAAGGAGCGAGAAAGAGCACGGTGGAAGCCATGCCGGGCATGCGTTTTTCCTGGGTGGCGACCCAATTGCCGATGCCAACTTCGGTGCCGACGTAGAGAAAGAAAAATAAAAATAGGGCAATGGAGGGAGCTTGGGAGAGGGCGAGCATCCATTCCTGGTAGGGACGAGTGGAACGCGCGGCGGCGGGTTCGGGCGAGGCATTGTGGCGGAAGAAATGGAATGCGGCGATGATCAACGTTGTGACAGTGAGAGAGAGGGCGATTCCGCGAATGCCAATACGTGGGAGAAGTTGGCCGACGACGAAGGGGCAGGAAACGGCGCCGACGGTCCAAGAAAAATTTAGGAAACTGACGGCGGAGGCCATGTTGCGGGAAGGCAGTTGCGTGCCGCGGAGATTGGTGGCGGGATTGACGAGGCCGTAGCCGAATCCGTAAACGAAAACGGCGAGTGCGGTGAGCAGCCACGGGCCGACTCCCAGGAAAGCGAAACCGAGAGCAAAGGCGAAGAAGCCGGCACAAAGTACGCGGGAAAAACCGTAACGCGGAAGCAACACGCTGGTGAGCGCGGTGCCGATGGAACTGCCGGTGAATTGCGCAGCGATCAGGAAGCCGGCCTGGGCATCGGTGAGCGACCAATGGCGAATGAAGGACGGAAGAAGATTTCCGATGAGGGTGGTGATGATGCCGACGGCGATGAAACCGATGTGGAGGAGAATCCACTCGGAGCGGGCGTCGCCTGGAAGGAAATGGGCTGATTCGGTTTGTGGCGCGACGCGGGACGTGGAGGAAGTGGGAGAAGTTACGGGTGAGGAGGACCGGGTTGGCATGAGCGGTTTTTGGAGTTTGGCATAAGTCGATGGAGGGGACAAGGATGGGGGGCGGTGAGTTCGGGCGAGAGTTGCTATCGCGCGTTGGTAGCCACGATCTCTCCGCTGCGGCCCGCAAGGACGGCGGGCCTTCGGTCGGAATGACATATGAGGTTACGTTGTGGAGCGTTCGGTGCGATCTCGCGGTGCAGAGTCGCCACAAATGTTTGGGGTGAGAGAGGTGTCGCACTTACGGCGCTCTGCGTTGTTTGTTCAGTTTGCCAGCGCTTACGGGCTAGGCTAACTTATGTCGCGCCTCCGGCGCTAGTCGAATGACGAGTGGGGCGTTTTAGCGGACTTCGGGTACTTATGATTCCTTAATGGCGGGTCATTTATTCTTTAGCAGGACAGGGAGCACTTCATGAGTGATGTTGCGTTCGCGTTGGGTACGTTTGTATTTTTTGCCCTCGGCATTTTGTATTTGAAGGGCTGCGAGCGATTGAAGTAGGGACGGAGCATGCTGGGAAACATTTTGCTGATTGGAATCGCGATTCTGTTGTGCGGGTATCTGCTGTACGCGCTGTTGAAGCCGGAGAATTTTTAGTTATGACGGGAAACGGGTGGCTGCAGATTTTATTGTTTTTTGGCGTGGTGCTGCTGATCACGAAGCCGGTAGGAATTTATCTGCACCGGGTGTTTGAACGCAAAGGAACCCCGTTGGATTTCGTGTTACGGCCGATCGAGCGGCTGATTTATTGGGCGTGCGGCATCGACGAAACGAAAGAGATGCGCTGGACCGAGTATGGCGCGACGATGCTGCTGTTCAGCGGCGTATCGCTACTGGCGCTGTATGTAATGCAGCGGGTGCAACTGTGGCTGCCATGGAATCCGCAGAAGATTGCGAATGTGGCGCCGGATCTGGCGTGGAATACCGCGGTGTCGTTTACGACGAATACGAACTGGCAGTCGTACACGCCGGAAACCACGATGAGTTACCTGACGCAGATGGCGGGGCTGGCGTATCACAACTTTGCGTCGGCGGCAGTGGGGATTGCGCTGGCCATTGCGCTGGTGCGTGGGGTGTCGCGACGCGAATCGAAGACGATTGGAAATTTCTGGGTGGATACGACGCGGGCGTTTTTGTGGATGCTGCTGCCGGTGAGTTTTGTGGCAGCGCTGTTTTTTGTGTCGCAGGGCATGGTGCAGAACTTGAAGCCGTACACGACAGCGAAACTGGTGGAACCACTGACGGTGGAAACGAAGAACGCGGATGGAACGGTGAAGCGGGAAACGGTGACGACGCAGACGATTGCGCAGGGGCCAGCGGCTTCACAGGAAGCGATCAAGATGTTTGGGACGAATGGGGGAGGATTTTTCGCGGCGAACAGCGCGCACCCATTCGAAAATCCCACGCCACTGACGAATTTTGTGCAACTACTGCTGATTTTCGCGGTGCCATCGGGGCTGACATACACGCTGGGAAGAATGACGGGATCGAAGGCGCATGGTTGGGCGGTGTGGAGCGCGATGGCGTCGCTGTTTCTGGTGGGCGTAGTGGTGGTGTATGCGGCGGAGGCGCGCGGCAATCCGTTGTTGAAAGGCGTTGAGACGACATCGAGCGAGACGCAGCCTGGCGGAAATATGGAAGGCAAAGAAGTGCGCTTTGGGATTGCGAACTCGGCGCTATTCACGACGGTGACGACGGATGCGAGTTGTGGCGCGGTGAACAATGCGCACGATTCGTTGACGCCGCTGGGCGGAATGGTGCCGCTCATTAACATCATGCTGGGCGAAGTGGTGTTTGGAGGAGTGGGCGCAGGGTTGTACGGGATGCTGGTTTTTGTGGTGCTGGCGGTGTTCATTGCGGGGCTGATGGTGGGACGCACGCCGGAATATCTGGGAAAAAAGATTGAGGCGTTCGACGTGAAGATGGCGGTGCTGGCGATTCTGATCACGTCAGTGACGATATTGGTGTTCGCGGCGATTTCGGTGGTGACGAAGTTTGGGACGTCGAGCATCAGTAATCCTGGCGCGCACGGACTGTCGCAGATTTTGTATGCGTATACGTCGTCGGTGGGAAACAACGGGTCGGCCTTTGGCGGGCTGAGCACAAATACGCTTTGGTACAACACCAGTTTAGGGATCGCGATGCTGCTGGGACGGTTCTTCATGATTATTCCGATTCTGGCGATCGCGGGGAATCTCGCGGCGAAGAAGCATGTGCCGGAATCGCTGGGAACATTTCCGGTGACGGGGCCGCTGTTCACGGTGCTGTTGATTTGCGTGATTTTGATTGTGGGGGCGCTGACATTTTTCCCGGCGTTGAGCCTGGGGCCGATCTTGGAACATTTGTTGATGAATGCGGGGAAGGCGTTTTGAGGTTGGGACTGGATTTGGGGTTGAGGTTGAGGACACGATGACGACGCAAGCAAAAGCGAGTGCGATGAGCGACCGGAAGATCCTGCGAAATGCGATACGGGATTCGTTTTGGAAGCTGGACCCGCGCTTGATAGTGAAGAATCCGGTGATGTTCGTGGTGGAAGTGGGCGCGGTGATTACGCTGGTGGTGTTAGTGGCCGATGTGATGAAGCACAGCGGCGGATATTGGTTCGGGCTACAGATCACGTTGTGGCTGTGGTTTACGGTGCTGTTTGCGAATTTTGCCGAAGCGATGGCGGAAGGACGCGGGAAAGCGCAAGCGGAGACGTTGCGGAAGGCGCGAGCGGAAACAGAAGCGCGGCGACTGCGGATGGATGGAACGACGGAGTTGGTGGCGAGTTCGAAATTGCGCGCTGGAGATCTGGTGTTGGTTGCGGTGGGCGAATTTATTCCCGGCGACGGCGAAGTGGTGGGAGGGGTGGCGTCGGTGGATGAATCGGCGATTACCGGAGAATCGGCGCCGGTGATTCGGGAATCGGGTGGCGACCGTTCGGCGGTGACGGGCGGGACGCGGGTGCTGTCGGACGAGATTAAGGTGAACATCACATCGAATCCAGGGGAAACATTTCTGGACCGGATGATTGGGCTGGTGGAAGGGGCGTCGCGGCAGAAGACGCCGAATGAAATCGCGCTGAACATTTTGCTGGCGGGGCTGACAATTATTTTTCTGTTGGCGGTGGTGACGCTGCAGCCGTTCGCGATGTATTCGGGAGCGCCGCAAAGCGTGTTCGCGCTGGTGTCGCTGCTGGTGTGCCTGATTCCCACGACGATTGGCGGACTGCTGTCGGCGATTGGAATAGCGGGAATGGACCGGCTGATTCAACGCAATGTGATTGCGATGTCGGGTCGCGCGGTGGAGGCGGCGGGCGACGTGGACGTGTTGTTGCTGGATAAAACTGGGACGATTACGCTGGGAAACCGGCAAGCGACGGCGTTCCATCCATGCCCGAGTGTGACGGATGCGGAACTGGCGAGCGCGGCGCAGTTGGCGTCGTTCGCGGACGAGACGCCGGAGGGGCGATCGATCGTGGTGCTAGCGAAGGATAAGTACGGATTGCGCGGGCGAGAGTTGGCGCCGCACAATCCGGTGTTCATTCCCTTCTCGGCGCAGACGCGCATGTCTGGCGTGGATCTGGATGGAACGGAAGTTCGCAAAGGCGCGCCGGAATCAATTTCGCGATACGTGGCGGAACAAGGGCAAGTGGTGCCGGGCGAGATTAAAGAACAAGTGGAGCGCATCGCGAAGTCGGGCGGAACACCGCTGCTGGTGGCACAGAATTGCCGCGTGCTCGGGGCGATTGAACTGACGGACATTGTGAAGGGCGGGATTCGGGAACGCTTCGATCATCTGCGGGCGATGGGAATTCGGACGATGATGATCACGGGCGACAATCCGTTGACCGCGGCAGCGATTGCGCGGCAGGCGGGCGTAGATGATTTTCTGGCGGAAGCAAAGCCGGAAGACAAAATGGCGCTGATCCGCAACGAGCAGGCCAAAGGCAAGCTGGTGGCGATGACAGGCGATGGCACGAATGACGCTCCAGCGCTGGCGCAGGCGGACGTGGGCGTGGCGATGAATACCGGGACGCAAGCGGCGAAAGAAGCCGGGAACATGGTGGACCTGGATTCGAATCCTACCAAGCTGATTGAGATTGTGGAGATTGGAAAGCAGTTGCTGATTACGCGCGGATCGTTGACGACATTTTCGGTGGCCAATGACGTGGCAAAATATTTCGCGATTATTCCGGCAATGTTCGCGGGGACCTTTCCGCTGCTGGGCGTGCTGAATGTTATGAAGCTGCGGACACCGGAATCGGCGATTCTGTCTGCGGTAATTTTCAATGCGCTGATCATTATTGCGTTGATACCGCTGGCGCTGCGCGGGGTGAAATACCGGCCACTGGGAGCGGCGGCGTTGCTGCGGCGGAATTTGCTGATCTACGGACTGGGCGGAGTGATTGCGCCATTTCTGGGAATCAAGCTGATTGATATTTTTGTGATGTGGTTGCATCTGGCGTAGAGGGCGGAATGAAACAACATCTGAATGTGGCGATACGGTTTACGGTGGTGACGACGGTGCTGTTTGGGCTGGCGTATCCGCTGCTGGTCACAGGGTTGAGCCAACTGGCATTTCCCAAGCAGGCGAATGGCAGCTTGATTGAGCAAAATGGGCAGGTGGTGGGGTCGCGACTGATTGGACAGAATTTTGCGGGGGACAAGTATTTTCACTCGCGGCCATCGAGTGCGGGGAATGGTTACGATGCTACGTCTTCGAGTGCTTCGTATCTGGGGCCGACGAATAAATTGCTGGTGGACCGGGTGAGCCAAGACGTGGCGAAGTTACAGCAGGAAAATCCGGGAGTGGCGGTGCCTGCAGATCTGGTGACTAGTTCTGGGTCGGGATTGGATCCGGATATTTCTCCGGCGGCAGCGGAGTTTCAGTTGGGGCGTGTAGCGCGAGTGCGCGGGATGAGTGTGGATGCGTTGCGGGCGATTGTGGCGAAGCATACGTCGGCGCGGCAATTGGGGATTTTGGGCGAGGCGCGGGTGAATGTGCTGGAGTTGAATTTGGAATTGGATGGGATGGGGGCGGAGGCGGAGGGTAAGGGATCGGTGACGATCGCGTCGGGAGAGTGAACGGGAGAATTGGATGGCTTCGCGGTTGATTTTTAGTTTCGGGAGATCGAAGAGGGATTCGTCGCGCAGAAGTCGCGCGATGTAATCCCCCTTCGCCACCCGCGAAACCAGGTGGATAACTCAACGGTCAAAAATAAGATCACGGCCGAGCGGGCGTGCAGTCGAACTTTAATCATGCGCGAGAGCGTCAGGTGGCCGTGATCTCCACGCCAACACAAATGCTATAAAAATCCATTAGCGACGATAGAGCAAAACACGCTGCCCCGTCAGCAAGCTATATCGTTACCGAAGTCTCCACCCCCATCCCAAACATGATCGCGTTCCAAATGACCGGCCCGACCGGAGCACTTCGCCAATTTCTAATGCAGCTCGTTGAAATGTTTTGACCGGAAATGAGCTAGCGGGATGTGCCCAGTAACGCGATGCGAGAGGGAATTAAGATAAAAAAGTCCCGCGCGAGCACCTAAAAATACGGAACCTTCGAG
>JBAVNY010000302.1:0-4222 GCA_049691535.1 Candidatus Acidiferrum sp. | reverse complement strand
CAAGATGGAGTCGCTGTCTCCTTCCCTGTAGGACTCTTTCATTCCTTACAACATGCCGGTTTAACCCGGCGCACCCCGATTAACGCCGATGGGCACCAGTCCAACTCTCGTTGCTTGGAATCGAGATCATGCAGTCGCCGCCCTGCTGTTTACTCGCCAAGCTTCAACTGTTTCCCTTGCGAAGTCTTCGTATCGGCGAAGTGGGTGGCCAAGCAATTTCGTTACAGTCTCAATATCTCCGTCATCCGCTACGAAGCCGCGCTCCAGATAGCCTTGGAACATCATGCGAATGTCAAATGCCGACCAGGATGGTGCGCTCTGTCGCATTTGTTCTTCAAATGCGTCTAGATCTTCTCCAGGGTATCGAATTTCCTTGCCAAGCAGCCCGCTCCAGATAGAAGCAATCTTTTTGCCGCTCAGAATCTCCGGACCATTGAGGTTGTAGGTCTTTCCCAAGTGGCCCTCGCTGGTCAGTGCAATGGCGGCGGCTTCGGCGATAGCACGAGTGTCTACGGCTGAAATGCCAGGTGTGCCGAGAGGCATGGGATAGATGCCCGTCTTCATCATCACGTCCTTCAGTGAAACATCATTCTGATAGAAATAATTCGGACGAATGATGGTGAAAGGGAGATTGAACTCATGTAGAGCGCTCTCGATCGCAAGTTTGGACGCAAAATGAGGAACATCTTTGAATTGCTCCACCTTGAAAACGGAGTGATATACGATCTGCTTAAGCTTCAGCTTCTTTGCCAAGTCGTAAGCAATCAACCCCTGCGTCAGCTCGTCGGGAACGACAGCATTCAGCAGGTAGAGCTTGTCGACTCCATCGAGGGCTTTACGTACTGAAACAGGGTCAAGCAAATCTCCCTCGATGACCTCGACTCCTTCCGGCATTTTTGTCGATGCCTCCTGTTTGCGAACCAGGGCGCGAACGCTTGCGTTGCGTTTAGTAACTTAATTACTTCGGACCCGACCTTGCCTGTACCACCGGTAACTAGAATCCTCATCGCAAAACTCCTTGAGTTTTGTTTATGAACCATTGCCGATTTACCCAGCCAGTGTGGCGCATGGGCCCAGAGAATACTGTGCAATTCGACGCACTTTTGCCGCATCGACAGGATTGTCATCGACTCAGAAAAGTGATTTTGGAGTGATTTACCCTGCTGTAGTAGCCAAGTCCGCGATTTATTCGGTAATCGGAGAAGTCGATTTTTGGCGGCTCGAATACGAATTACAAATTCAACGTAACTTCTGAATCAGTCACGTGCCCAGACTCAGCTGTTTGTGGGAAGCGATGATTGCTAAATCCCACTCCCAAGGAATCAGCCATTTGCGAGCAACGAGAGGATGGCGTTTTTCGGCATTCGATCCGATTAGCGTTCGAATCGCTGACCTACGAGATCTGCCATCTGTTGTCCCGACAACCGGCCCAGCACTAACTGAAGGCCATTGAAAGTTCCACTACACCTGCAGAACATCACCTTCGCGCGCGACCATTTCGTACAGGACCGGGTTCACAAAGAAACCGAGCAACAATCTGGAGAGCAGCCCGGCGACGACCACGATCGCAAACGGCTTCTGCGTATCGCTGCCAACTCCGGTGGAAATCGCAGCCGGCAGAAGCCCCAGACAGGCGACCAGAGCAGTCATCATAATGGGACGCAGGCGCAGCAGCGAGGCTTCCAAAGTGGCCTGACGCACGTCCTTGCCCTCCAGTCGCAGTTTATTGATGTAACTAACAAGAATAACCGCTGTTTCAACAGACACGCCGAGCAAGGCAAGAAGGCCCAAAGCGCTGGAGACGCTGAGCGGTGTGTGGGTCAGTTTCAAAGCAATCAACGCACCGACCGGTTCAGTGATGATGACGCCGAGAGCGATGGTGACCGGGAACTTGAAGTTGCCGTAGAGAGCGAACAGAATCAAGAAAATTAGCAAAATAGCGAGTGGACCGATGATGTAGAGTTGAGCCTTGGCCTCCAGCAGTTCACTGTACTCACCGCCCCAATCAAGGCGATAACCCTCTGGCAAGCGGACATTTTTGGCAATGTTTTTCTGCCCAGCCTTGACTATGCCCTCCAAATTGCGTCCCTCAATCGAAAATTGGATGCCGATGTAGCGGGAGTTGTTTTCACGGTAAATAAATGAGGCTCCGCTCGATTCTTTGATGGAAGCCAGTTCGGAAAGAGGGACGTGTTGGCCAGCCGGTGCGGGTACGAGCAGATTGCCAATTTCGCGTGCGTCGGAGCGGAATTGCGGATCCATGCGGACGACAAGATCAAATAGTTTTTCTCCCTGGATCACCTGAGTAGCGGCCTGGCCTCCGATTGCGGCTTGCACGACGGCCTCAACGTCGGCAACGTTGATACCATAGCGCGCGATTTTTGCGCGATCGGCTTCGATGAGCAGACTAGGCTGACCGAGCTCGCGAACCACCGTGAGTTCGGTGAAGCCTGGTGTTTTCTCAAGCACGCGCTTGATTTCTACGGCCTTGTTCTCAAGGACGTCCAGGTCTGGGCCAAATATCTTCACCGCCAGAGCCGATTTGAGGCCCGTCAGGGCTTCGTCAACGGCATCTTCGGCGGGCTGTGTGAAGTTGAAGATGATTCCGGGATATGAGTCCAGTTTCTTTTGCAGATCCTCGACGAGTTGTTCTTTGGTGCGGACGGATGTTTGGGACCAGGATTTGTCGTTGTATGGCTTGAGACCAACGTAAAATTCACAGTTGAAAAAACCAGTGGGGTCCGTGCCGTCGTCTGGCCGGCCGAGTTCTGATCCCGTAACCGTGACCATCGGGTATCGGATGAGCAGATCGCGGACTTGCGGGGCGAATTTCGCAGCATCTTCAAAGGAAATGGTGTAGGGCAGTGTGGCACGCACCCATACCGCACCTTCGTCCAAGTGTGGAAGGAACTCTCCGCCAATCAACGGCACGAGGAGCAGTGTCGCGCCGAAAATCAACATGGAAATGGTGATGGTGAGCTTGGGGTGGTTTAGGCACCACTCCAGACGGCCTGCGTACTGATCGCGGATCCAATTGTAGATGCTGTTCTGCTTTTCCTTTACGCCACTCTTGAACCAGTAGGAAGCCAGAACAGGAACAACCGTCAGCGTGAGAATCAGCGCACCAAGAAGCGCCCAGCCCATGGTGTCTGCCATGGGATGAAACAGTTTTCCGGCCGGACCGCTCAGAGCATAAATCGGCAGGTAGCCCGCGACAATAACCGCCACGGAATAGAAAATGGGCCGGTCCACGTCACGGGCCGCCGCTAGGATTACGTCGGTCAATTTGTATTCCGTGCCGTAGCGCAATCCGAGTTCGCGATAGATGTTCTCCACCATGACGATGGTGCCGTCGATAATGATGCCGAAGTCGATCGCGCCGATGGAAAGCAAGTTAGCCGCTTCGCCCGTCCAGTGTAGAAAGATGAAGGCGAAGAGCAGCGCCAGCGGAACGGTTAGCGTGGTGATAACCGCCGCGCGAAAACTCACAAGGAAGAAGATCAGGACGATGAACACAAGCACCATCCCGCGAAGAAGGTTTCCTTCGACGGTGTCCGTTGTAACGCGAACCAGGTCGCTGCGATCGTAGTAAGGGCGGACTTTTACGTCCGGCGGCAGGAGCGTCCTGTTGATCTCATCTGTTTTCTTCTCGACGGCATCGAGAACGTTTTGGGTTTGCTCGCCACGCCGCATCAAGATGACGCCTTCGACCGCGTCGTCGTCATTATTCTGTTTGGTCTGGAAACCAAAAATGCCGAGGCGTGGAGCGTGACCAATTTCTACGCGGCCGATATCTTTGATCCGGACAGCCACCCCATTCAAGCTGGCGACGACTATGTCGCCGATATCCTCGGTGGTTTTTACCAACCCGAGGCCCCGCACGTAGTAAAACTGTCCGCCTTGTGTGTAAAATCCGCCCCCCGTGTTGGAGTTATTCGCGTTAAGCGCGGCAACAATCTGCACCACTGGCAGGTGATAGTTGTAGAGTTTCACGGGATCCAGCAGGACGTGATACTCCATCGTGGGCCCGCCAAAACCTGAGTCATCGGCCACACCGGGCACGCTCTTGTACGCTCGCTCAATGGTCCATTCTTCGAATGTATGCAATTCCATGGGAGAGCGATCAGGGCTCTCGATCACGTAGCGGTAAACAAGTCCACTGGGGCTGAAGAGCGGGGCCATGCTGGGAGTGACGCCCTGCGGCAGCGTGGCGTCGCTGATC
>JBAVNY010000301.1:0-4674 GCA_049691535.1 Candidatus Acidiferrum sp. | reverse complement strand
ATTCATAGCGAGATTGTTGTGCCCGGTGGCGATAATCAGATTTGCCCAGATCACCAAGCCCTGCTCATCCACACGATAGTGATGAATCAGCGTGCCGCGCGGAGCTTCCGCCGCGCCTACTCCCTCTAAATTGTTAAGGGAGGCCGTGGAACGAACATGTGTGCTGAGGATATCCGGATCGTTCAGGAATTCCTCAATGTGCTCAATACAAAACAGAATTTCGATGAGGCGCGCGTAATGGTAATGAAATGAACTCAGCACGGCATTGCGCTCCAGCGAGCGGAACTCTACCCATTCCTGCTGGGCAAGAGGCGTCCCGCAATGGTCGACAAGGTTCAGCCTGGCCAGCGGGCCGACGCGATACATCCCTTCGGGATAACCCATCGGCTTGTAGTAAGGGAACTTCGTAAAGGTGTAGGGCTCTACGGCTTCGCCCAGGAATTCGGTGTAATTCGCGGGATCAAGATGGTCTGCCACGATATTTCCCAGCGAATCCCTGAAACGGATTTTGCCATCATAGTAGCCGACGCGCTCGTCCGGCGTAACCAATCCCATGAACAGGCTGGGAAAATTCGCAAAGGTTCGAATTTCCTCGCGGTAGTTCTCCAAATTCTGCTTAAACCAGTGCAACGACTTTAGAGTTATTTCCAGCGCCTCGGGAATCCAGGAAAGAATCAGGTCGCGCTTTTCCTGGGTCAAAGGTGCATTCACACCGCCCGGCACAACCCAACCAGGGTGAATGCGTTTGCCGGCAAGCGTTTCGATTACGCGTTGCCCGAATTTGCGAAGGTGAACCCCGCCGCGGCCCAGCTCCGGCTTCGATTTCATGACTCCAAAAATATTGCGGTCTTTCGGATCGGAGTCCATGCCCAACAACAAGTCAGGGGATGAGAGATAAAAAAAACTGAGTGCGTGCGACTGAATGATTTGGGCGAGATTTAGAATGCGACGAAGTTTCGCCGCAGCTGGGGGTACGCGAACCGCAAGAAGCGCATCGCAGGCCTTGGCTGCCGCCAGAAGATGGCTAACCGGGCAGATGCCGCAGGTGCGCTCCATGATGTAGGGCATTTCGTAAAACGGGCGGCCCTCGCAGAATTTTTCGAATCCGCGGAATTGCGTCACGTGAAAATAGGCAGCAGAGACTTCGCCCTGATTGTCGGTTTGCAGAGTGATTTTGGCGTGCCCTTCGATTCGCGTGACGGGGTCAATTGTGATCGTTTTTCCCATGGTCTTTCCCTAGGCTCCAAAGCGCGTCAGCGCGGCGATATCGGGGACACGGCCGGCAAGCAATTCAGTAAGGATGGTGTAGATGGTGTCTGCCGACGGTGGGCAGCCGGGTACGCAAATGTCGACGGGCACCACTTCGTGAATGGGCCGCACTCGGGCGAGTAAAGCGGGCACGCTGGTCGTGGGTCGCTGTTGCTGCAGAGTGGCATTCTCCAGGTAAGCGCGGTCAAAGAGAGAATCGACAGAGAAGGGATTGCGCATCGCTGGCACATTCCCAGTTACCGCGCAATCTCCGAGCGATATCAAGGTTTGAACACGAGAGCGCACCAGTTTAATTTTGTGTTCGTCGTCTTCGTTGCTGACCGAGCCTTCGACCAGCGCGATGTCCACATGGGAAGGCAAAACTTTGAGGTCGACCAAAGGCGAATAAACCAGGTCGAAATGTGCACTCAATTCGATCAAGCGCTCATCCAAGTCCAGAAAGGACATGTGGCAACCGGAACAGCCGTCCAACCAAATTGTCGCCACGGTGGGTTTACTCATGCCGGCCCTCACGCATTACATTGAGATATGGAAGAAAGTCGCGTTTTTTCTGGATCTGCATACCAACCTTACTTTTCTCGAAGAGTGCGCCGGTGGGACAGACTTGCACGCATTTGCCACAACTGGTGCAGGTGTCGGACGTGCCCCAAGGCTGTTCGAGATCGGTGATTAACCGCGAATCCACGCCACGGCCAAGCACGTCCCACGTATGCGCGCCTTCAATTTCGCTGCAGACGCGAATGCACCGGGTGCAAACGATGCAGCGGTTGTGGTCCATGGTGAAGCGTTCGTGCGAAGTGTCTACGGCCAGACGGGGGTAGCGATAGGGCAGGCGGACTTGGGTGACGCCTAGTTCGCTAGCCATATTTTGCAATTCGCACATGCCATTGGAAACGCATACGGAGCAAACATGATTGCGTTCGGCGAAGAGCAGTTCGAGTGTCAGGCGGCGATACTTTTTCAAACGTGGCGATTCGGTCGTAACGTCCATGCCTTCCTCGACCAGCGTCACGCAAGCAGGAAACAATCGAGGTGAGCCTTTCAGTTCTACCAAGCAAAGACGGCACGCACCGGCTTCGGAGAGTCCGTCCAGGTGGCACAGCGTGGGAATGTTGACGCCATGCTCGCGGGCAGCATCGAGAATGGTTTGGTCGGCGCGGGCGCTGATATCCGTGCCATTGATGACCAGTGTCTTTACAGCGGGTGCGGGATTCATGCCAGCACCTCTACTGTGGAGCTACACGGACAAACGCCCGCGCAACACCGTTTCTCTTCGATATGTTCGAGGTATTCGTGGCGGAAGTAACGCAAGGTGCTGAGAACGGGATTTGGAGCGCTCTGCCCCAACCCACACAAACTGGTGTTGGCCACCATTTCGCAAAGTTCTTCGAGCAACTCCAGGTCATGGAGTGTGGCGGTGCCCTTGGTCATGCGTGTAAGCAGTTCGTACATCTGGGCTGTGCCGGCGCGGCACGGAATGCATTTGCCGCACGATTCAGACATGCAAAACTCCATGAAATAGTGCGCCACGTTGACCATGCAGGCGCCGTCATCCATGACGATCATTCCGCCGGAGCCCATGATGGACCCGACTTCCTTCAAGGACTCGTAATCGACCGGCAAGTCCAGAAACTGTTCAGGGATGCAGCCCCCGGATGGTCCGCCGGTCTGCACCGCCTTGAATTTGCGGCCGTCTGGTACGCCGCCGCCAATTTCGAAAATGATTTGTCGCAGCGTCATGCCCATAGGTACTTCAATCAGGCCGACATTTTGGACTTTTCCGGTAAGCGCAAAGACCTTGGTGCCCTTACTCTTTTTTGTGCCGATCGTTGCGTACCAATCGCCGCCATTACGGAGAATCGCGGGAATGCTGGCATAGGTTTCGACGTTATTAATTAGCGTGGGTTTGCCCCAGAGGCCTGATTGCGCGGGATAGGGGGGGCGCGGACGTGGAGTACCGCGTCCACCTTCGATGGAAGCGATCAGCGCCGTTTCCTCCCCGCAAACGAAGGCGCCGCCACCGATGCGCACTTCCAGGTCGAAATCAAATTTGGTGTTGCAGATCTGACTGCCCAGAAAGCCCAGGCGTCGCGCATCGCGGATGGCGAGTTGCAGGCGCTTCACAGCCAGCGGATATTCGGCGCGGACATAGATGTAGCCGCGATTCGCGCCAACTGCGAAAGCGGCGATGATCATGCCTTCGATGACGCGATGTGGATCGCTTTCCAGGACGCTGCGATCCATAAAGGCACCAGGGTCGCCTTCGTCAGCATTGCAGATGACGTATTTCGCAGTTGCGCCGGTCTTTGCTACGGTGCTCCACTTCAATCCCGTCGGATATCCTGCACCGCCGCGTCCGCGCAACCCGCTCTTAGCTACTTCTTGCACGATCTCAGCGGGCGTTTTCTCCGCCATGGCACGGACCAGCGCGAGATACCCATCAGCCGCGATATACTCCTCGATTTTTTGTGGATCAATTTTTCCCGAATTTTCGAGGACCACGTTGATCTGGCGCTCGAAGAAGGGCTGCTGACGAGAACAAACCAGATGTTCCACAGGTGAGCCGTCGAGACTCTTCACAATCTCGGGTGCATCCGCCGGAGAGACTTTCTTATAAAGGACTGCGCCTGGTTCACTAGCGACCAGCGGACCTTGCGAGCAAAGACCCATGCAACCGGTACTACGAACGCGGCACGCCGCGCCGGTCTTCTTTACTTCTTCTTCCAAGGCGCTTTTCAGTTTGTCACCATGCAGCGAGAGACAGCCAGCGGCGAGACATATATTTAATTCGCGTGGAACTGCCTGGCGGTTTTCGCGTATGCCGCTAGCGATTAGTTCCAGTTCCTCAATGGTCATGAAGCTTTCCACCCTTCCAGCTTTTCGCGAAGAATCTTTCCATCCACTGCCCCCACGGTTTCTCCGTCAAACACGGCTGCCGGAGCCAGGCTGCAGGAACCGATGCAGCGCGCCGTCAGTAGCGAGACTTGCCCGTCGGGCGACGTATTACCAGCCGACACGCCCACAGCACCTTCCGCTTCGGCGAGCAGCGCGCCCGCTCCCTTGATGTAACAAGCGGTGCCCATACAAATCATGCAGGTGTGAGCGCCAGGTGGCTTTAGCGTGAAGTAGTGATAGAAAGTGGCAACGCCGTACGCTTGGCTTAGCGGAACATGAAGAGAATCGGCCACGAATCGCAACGCGGGCTTATCCAAATAGCCGAAAGACTCTTGAACGGTATGCAGAGTCTCGATAAGCGCGTCGCGCGCATAATCGTGACGCCGCATGGTGCCATTAACGATGCGCCAGCGCTTGTCTTCAGAAGGAAATGCAGGTTTTTTGGTGAGTGTAGGCATCTTGGGTCCTGTAGCGGCTCGGCAAGAGCCACCATCTACCGTGTCATAGCAG
>JBAVNY010000300.1:0-3350 GCA_049691535.1 Candidatus Acidiferrum sp. | reverse complement strand
CGTGAAAGCTGGCCAGGACTTGACCGGCTGGATCATGGAAACCGATGAAACCATCACCTTGAAGTCGCTCGACCCGGTGCCGCTGGGCCACAAGATCGCGCTCGGCGAGATCAAAAATGGTGACACTGTCTTGAAGTATGGTCACGACGTCGGCCGCGCCGCTGCCGATATCGCCAAAGGCCGTCACGTGCATGTTCACAATATGAAAACGAAGAGGTGGTAACGATGGGACGCTACGATTTCCTGGGATATCGCAGAGAGAATGGCCGGGTCGGCATTCGCAATCACGTCGTAATTCTTCCGCTCGACGATCTTTCCAACACGGCGGCCGAAGCAGTTGCCAACAATATTAAAGGCACACTCGCGTTGCCTCACGCCTACGGGCGCTTGCAGTTTGGCGAAGATCTGGAATTGCACTTCCGCACTCTGATTGGCACTGGCTCGAATCCCAATGTCGCGGCTTGCGTGGTCATCGGCATCGAACCAAGCTGGACTGGCCGTGTCGTCGATGGCATCGCCAAGACTGGCAAACCGGTCGTGGGTATCGCCATCGAAGGTCAAGGCGATATCGCCACGATTGCCGAGGCGTCTCGCAAAGCCAAAGAATTTATGCAGTGGGCCACCGAAAAGCAGCGCGAAGTTTGCTCCATTCAGGATCTTTTCATCTCCGCCAAGTGCGGTGAGAGCGACACCACCTCGGGCCTCGCTTCCTGCCCCACGGTCGGCAACCTGATCGACAAGCTCGATCCTCTGAAAGCCACCACTTGCTTCGGCGAAACATCCGAACTGACGGGCGCCGAAGTTGTCTGTGCCAGCCGCGCCGCCACAAAAGAAGTCGGCGATCGCTTCATGCAAGTGTTTCGCGCCTATCAAGACGTGATTGAACGCCACAAGACCAGCGACCTTTCCGAATCGCAGCCTACCAAAGGCAACATCGCCGGCGGCCTTACCACCATTGAAGAAAAAGCGTTCGGCAACTTGCAGAAGATTGGCAAAAAGGCAAAATTTATCGACGTGCTCAAGCCTGCCGAGGCGCCGGCGAAAGGCCCGGGTCTCTATTACATGGATACTTCCTCAGCAGCCGCGGAATGCGTCACGCTGCAAGCCGCTGCCGGTTTCGTCGTTCACCTCTTCCCCACCGGACAGGGCAACGTCATCGGCAATCCCATCGAACCGGTCATCAAGTTGACCGCCAATCCCAAAACCGCCCGCACCATGAGCGAACACATTGACCTCGATGTCTCCGGAATTCTGCGCCGCGAAATGACCCTCGACGAAGCTGGCGACAAGCTCATCGACATTCTGATTCGCACCTGCAACGGAAGGCTCACCTGTGCCGAAGCGCTAGGCCACCGCGAATTCGTAATGACCAAGCTCTACCAAAGTGCCTGACTGCCGCGTCCTTTTTTTCTGTTTCGCACCACCCAGCGCCGTAGGCGCGGTATAGGTTAGCCCAGCCCGTAAGGGCTGGGTACAAAATCTAAAACATTAGAGCGCCGTAGGTGCGCCACACTCTTTTCAACTTTCTCACTCTCACATCTCCCAATCTCTAATCTCTTCCATCCGTCTTTTCTACACTTCATCTCCGCGTGTCCTTTACTCGATCCGCGTATTAAAACTAAACACCATCTGCCACCGCCCGTCGCGCTTCACCCACATCCGGCTATTGAAATATGGCTTGCCCTGCCGCCGTTGCTCGCGCGCTATCATCACCACCGTTTCCCCAAAATCAAACATCTGCGCCGATACCAGTTCCGGCGGAACCGACCGCGCCCCGCTCTTCTTCCGCTTGGCGATCTGCTCCAACCGATCCGCCTTCGTATACACCCGGTCATGATACGTATCCGTCGCCGTGAACTCCTCCGCAATCAGCGGCGCATACAAGTCCGCGTCATTCTCCGCCATGGCCTTCATCACTCCTTGCCACGATGCCACCGCCGCTTTCTCATTCGCTGTCTGCGCATCAAACGGAATGCTCTTGCACGGATTGATGCACTCGGGACTCTCTACCCCGTCGGCCGTTTCGTTCTTCTCCACCTGCGTCACTTCTTGATAGAGCAGCAGGGTCCACTGCGCTCCGTGCCGTACCCACACGCGTTTCACATGGACTTGCCCGCGATCGCTCTTCAACACCGCGGTGTTTCCGTACACCTGCTCTTCCGCAGCCACATCCCCATTCGCCACGCTCGGAAATTGCTCCAGGAATTCAGCGCGGTTTAATCGTTTGCCATGCGAATCAATCCACGCAAAATCCGTATCCAGCAACGGAACAGCCGCCGCCTTGTCCTTATTCCCGACGGCCTGCAGAAACATTTGATCCGCGGGGTTCGCTGAATAGGGCAGGGAAGCGCCGGCGCCGGCATTTGCCATCACCAGCGCATAGAGCGCGAACACCATCGCGAGCATGTCTTTATTTTTCATGGGAGCTGTCCATCAGCTGAACTTCCGGGCCCACCTATTGCCGCCCCGCTCCCCCAGCTTGAATCGTGGTCTGATAGCTGATCACCATCACCCAGTTGCCGTCCCGTTTAATCCACAGCCGGCTTACATGGATAGGCTTGCCTCCATTCGCAGCCTGGTGCAGGCAAGTCATGATCACCGCATCTCCAAAATCAAACATCTTCGCCGAGACCAATGGTGTTGGCGCGGATCCCACGCCGCTCGCCTTCTGCTTGTTCAAGGTTTCCATGCGGCCGCTCTTGTTAATCGGATGATCGCTGTTCGAACTGATCTGCACGAATTCATCCGCGATATGTGGCGCCCACGCGGATGCGTCATGGGCCGTCACGCCGGTCTCTAGAGCCTGCCACGACGCAATGATCGCCTTTTCCGATTCGTTCGCGGGCTGAAATGGCACCGTCTTGCACGGATTCTCGCATTCCTTCACGCCGGAACCCGGGCTCGTCGACGGCTGGTCCAGTTGTTTCACTTCGTGATACACAAACGCTTTCCATCCATCCGGACGCTTTACCCACATCCTCAGCACGTGCACTTTGCCCTGGCTCGCGTTCACCGCAGCCACGTCACCATACGTCCGCTCGCTCACCTCCGCGCTACTCTCGTCGCCCAGCGCCGGCTTTGGCAGCACGTGCGCCACTTCGGTTGCAGAAAGTGTCAGGCCTGCCGCATCTGTCCACGTGAAATCCTTGTCCAGCATCTTCGCCGTCGCGGCCGCATCCCCGCTAGCGGCCGCCGCAATAAACTGATGATCGATCTTCATCACTTCCGGATCATTCTCAGCAGCAAACGCCGCCGAGGCAAATACTCCGGCACAAATTACCGCGCCTGCCAACATCCATGCTTTCGTCCAACTGGAGCGAATCATCATCATTGGATCCCCTATTATGATT
>JBAVNY010000299.1:0-2581 GCA_049691535.1 Candidatus Acidiferrum sp. | reverse complement strand
CCGGGCGGAACAGAGCAGGCTGGTGCAACTGGAAAGCCAGTTCAACCAGTTCAAACAGCGAGACGATGAAGCTGCCGTTCAACAACTCAAACTCCTGCAGCCAAAGTTTCAGTCGCTGGCCAGTGATGGCGGCACGCAATCCGGTGAAGCCCTGAATTACGCGAACAGCATTCCGAGTGTGATCGCTGACGTGCAGGCTCGCGCTCAGAAAAAGATCGCTGACGCCGGCTTTCAGCAAATGGTGCAAAAGTATCAGCAGGCGGCCAGTGCGAACGACAAGAATGGACTTACGGCGGCACGGACCGACTTTGAGTCAGTAATTCAGGGCGGGGGCCCGCATGCGGAGGAGGCTCAGAAGCATCTGCTCGACATTAACAATAAGCTTGCGACTCTCAACCAGCCTGTCGTTTCCGAGCCGAAGCCCCCGCTAAAGCCGGAGAGTCCTGCAGTAGTGACCGTCGACAACGATGCCTCAGTCCGAGCCGTGATCCAAAAGTATGTGCAAGCATTTGATCAAAAGGATGCGGACGCTCTTCGGCAAATCTGGCCCAATATGGGCCCGCTCTACGCGAGATTAAAACGTGCGTTCGAGGGCGCCAGTTCTATTCGGGAACAACTGGACATCGAAAGTGTCGACCTCAGTTCCGACGGCACAAAGGCGGTAGTGAAGGGGCAGATAACCCAGGACTTCACGCCCAAGGGGGACAAAACAAAACGCGTGAAAAACGCGACGGTTTTCCATTTGGCGAAATCGAATTCCGGTACTTGGGTCATCACCGACGTTCAATAAACGGTCAACCCGGCGAAACCAATTCTCTGGCTTGACAATCTGCATCTGGCATATAAACTCGCGGCAGGCGCTGCGAACGAGCTGAACCCAGGGTTCGCTGGAAACTTAAGTCCCATCTATCCAACGGTTAATCCGGAGGCATCCCATGTCCAAACGACTATTTCTGGGGTCCACTCTCTTAATTTTGCTTTCTTGCAGTAGCGCTTTTGCCCAGAGCGTTTGTCCATTGAATGGGACGTCCAGCAGCAAGCTGGTTTGCGTGATTCCTCAGGTGTACGGCCCTTATGGACTCGGGAGCGGCGCGACTGCGCCGTTGCTCGCCGACGGCCATCAGGCTCATTTCGAGGGCGATTTTCTTTCCAGTTTTGGACCCATCAACGAAGCGGTTGGCATTCAGGTTTCGCAATTGCCGATTGCTTCACCTTCCTCCGGTATCAGCTTCATCTTCGATCCTGCGCTGAAGACCTTCTCGCCCTCGACCGAAGCCAGCCTGGGTCCAATACTTGGCCAGCACGCCGGCACCATTGGCCGTAACAAGCTCTACGTGGCTTTCAGCTTCCAGTACTTCAATTTCAATTCGATCGACGGTCAGGACACTGCCAAGCTACCCGCAGTTTTTAAACACGAGGTCTTTCCTCCGCCCTTTCCGAGTCCATTCATAACCGCCTGTCCCAACCAAACGGGGCTGGCCGGCACTGCGTATGCGGGAAACCCGTGTTTCGTGCGTGATTTTATTCAGACCACGAATAATATCGACTTAACGGTTCATCAGTACGCGTTGTACGCGACATACGGTATCACCCGGCACTTGGATGTTTCGGTGGAAGTGCCGATCTTGAATATAAATATGAAAATGACGTCGAATGCCACGATCGTGCAGAATTCCTTCGCACCGCCGTCCCCCAATTTCCCCAACGGCGTTTTTCACCAGTTCGACGCCAATCTTGTTCCGAGTTGCGCCGGCGCGAAACCCTGCTTGAATGCTACGTTTTCAAGCTCCGGAAACGCCACAGGAATTGGGGACGTGCTTCTGCGTGGTAAGTACGAGTTGTATCAAGGCGAGCGGTTGGGGTTTGGCGTTGGCGTGGATGTCCGTTTGCCCACCGGCGACGAGCAAAATTTCCTGGGCTCCGGCGCCGTTGGGGTCAAGCCCTTCGGCGTCATTTCTTACCGCGCCAGGATTTCGCCCCACGCCGAGGTCGGATATGAAAAAAACGGACAATCGTTGCTGGCCGGCAGCTTCGTGGGCACGGCTACGAATACCAAAGGATCGCTTCCAGACCGCTTCGTATATACGCTGGGGGCCGATGTTGCCATCGTCAAACGACTTACCGGCGCGTTTGATTTCTACGGCCAGCGATTGTTTGGTGTCCCGCAACTCTTCTCCAACCCTTTTACCGATCTGGGACATTGCAGCGACCTCGCTTGCACGACGTTGACGCCCGGAACGACGCATCCAGACCTCGGCGTTCGCCCTTCGGTGGACTACAACATCCTCAACGCCTCGATTGGTCTCAAGTACCGGTTGTGGCGCAACCTGGTCATCACAGGCAACGTGTTGGTGAAATTGGACGACAACGGACTGCGCTCGACGACCGTGCCCCTCGTTGGGGCCTCTTATAACTTCTAGCGATTCGTGTATATGTTGGGGATTACTCGTACGATCATTTAGTCCACAATGCGGATAACCTGCTTATATCGTGACACCAAAAGAGTCTGGGAGACTCCCGAGACGGAAGTGTTCTTCGGCCGCGCTGAAGAAAAATGGCCGACCGTCCTTGACCTTTCACC
>JBAVNY010000298.1:0-8433 GCA_049691535.1 Candidatus Acidiferrum sp. | reverse complement strand
GATGGGTACGGACTGGAGTCCTGTAGGCCAAATCTACTGGTACACGCTCAAAAGCACGAACCCGAAATATGACTTGATGGAACTGAAGGCGCTGGAAGACTGGGTCCTCGAAAAACAGTTCAAGTCTGTGCCCAATGTCGTGGATGTGGCTAGTTTTGGAGGTGTCACGCGAGAGTACCAGGTGCGCGTCGATCCGCCTAAGTTGGTGGCCTATGGGTTGACGCTTGCGCAAGTTGAACAGCAACTGATCAACAATAACGTAAACGCCGGAGGAAGCTTCATTGAGTCTGGGCTGCAGCAAATCAACGTTCGCGCCGTAGGACTGTTCACAAACGTGCAGGAAATCGAGTCCACCGTTCTCAAGACTCAGAACGGAACTCCGATTCGAGTCAAAGACATTGGAGAAGTCACTCAAGGACCAAAGATCCGGTTGGGACAGATCGGCAAGGCCATTCGGCGCGAAGACGGAACGATTATCGACGATGGCGACGTCGTGGAAGGAATCGTTTTGTTGCGCAAGGGCGCAAACGCCGACTCCGTGCTGGAAGACATTCACGCCAAGGTAAAGCAACTCAACGAACACATTCTGCCTCCCGGCGTGCAAGTGGTGCCGTTCTTGGACCGCAGCGACCTGGTGCATTACACGACGCACACTGTGATGTACAATTTGACCGAAGGCGTGCTACTGGTTTCCGTAATTTTGTTCTTCTTTTTAGGCAACGTGCGCGGCGCGCTGATTGTGGCGCTGACCATCCCGTTCTCGCTCCTGTTCGCTTCCATTTGCCTGGACTTAAATAAAATTCCGGCCAACCTGCTGTCACTCGGCGCGCTGGATTTCGGTATGGTGGTCGACGGTTCCGTAGTTGTCATCGAAAACATAGTCAGACACTTCAATCTTCCAGTGAACGCCGGCAAGACGGCCTACGAACGGATCCGCGGCGCGGTGTTTGAAGTATTGAGACCGGTATTCTACGCGCGGGCGATTATCATCACCGCGTACATGCCAATTTTCACACTGCAGAGCGTGGAAGGGCGGCTCTTCAAGCCTATGGCGTGGACCGTTTCGTTCGCGCTGCTCGGAGCTTTGATTTTCTCGATCGCGATCGCACCGGTGCTGGCTGAAATAGCGTTTTTCAAAGGCGTTTCCGAGTGGCATAACCCGGTCATGGAGTTCTTGCGCAAGAGATATCGAAGCAGTGTTCGTTGGGCACTGCACAATCGCAAAATTACGTTGAGCGCTGCGGGCCTGGTCTTAACAACAACCGTCATCCTGCTTGCGAGCGGGCTGGTAGGTTCGGAGTTTCTTCCGCACCTTGACGAGGGTGCGATTTGGGTGCGCGGAACTTTGGCGCCAAGCACGGGACCTACCGAAGGCACTCGAATTATGGATCAGGCCCGAGTCATATTGGCAGCGTTTCCAGAGGCGAAACAAATCGTGTCACAAGTTGGACGTCCGGATGATGGCACGGACACAACTGGGTTTTTTAATACGGAATATTTCGTCGATTTGAAGCAAAAGGATCAGTGGCGTCCCGTATTTCACGAAGACAAGGACGCGCTGATTGCGGCTATGGATAAGGAGCTAAGCAAGATTCCGGGCGTCTTGTGGAATTTCTCGCAGCCAATTTCCGACAACATGGAAGAGGCAGTCAGCGGCGTCAAAGGCGAATTGGCTGTCAAGATGTACGGGGATGACCTGAAGACCCTCGAGGGGAAGGCGGATGAAATCGTCGGCGTGATGCGGTCCGTTCCGGGAATTGAAGATCTTGGCTTGTTACGCATCTTGGGTCAGCCTAACCTGAACCTCCAGGTTGATCGACAAGTTGCTGCACGCTACGGTTTAAACGTTTCAGATATTCAGGACGCCGTTGAAACTGCGATTGGGGGAAAAGCAGTGACGCAGGTGTTGCGTGGCGAACAGCGATTTGACCTCACGGTGCGATACAAGGAGCCCTATCGCAATAGCAAGGAGGCGGTCGAAAATATTCGCATCGTGGCTCCCACCGGCGAACGCGTTTCTTTAGGCCAAGTAACGCACATCGAGACTGTGGACGGCGCATCGGAAATTTATCGCGAAGAAAACTCGCGCTACGTCGCGATCAAGTACAGTGTACGAGGCCGAGATTTGGGCAGCACCGTCGAAGAAGCTATGGCCAAGGTGCAGCGTGAGGTGAAATTGCCTACGGGCTACCACTTGGATTGGGCCGGCGAATACGAGAGTCAGAAAAGGTCGCAGCGCCGCCTGCTCATCGTATTGCCGATCACCATTTTGGTTATCTTCATCATCCTGTTCACGATGTTCCAGTCCGCGAAATGGGCGGCACTCACGCTCGCCAACGTATCCATGGCACCCATCGGTGGAATTGTCGCCCTGTTACTGACAGGTACGCATTTCAGCGTCTCCAGCGGAGTCGGGTTTCTGGCCTTATTCGGCGTTTCAGTGCAGGTTGGCGTGATCATGATCGAATACATAAACGATCTGAGGGCACAAGGTTATTCCATCGAAGACGCGGCGGTCGAAGGTGCAATCTTAAGGTTGCGTCCTATCATGATGACCATGCTCGTGGCCACCTTGGGACTGCTTCCCGCGGCTCTCTCGCGCGGCATCGGTTCGGATTCTCAACGACCTTTTGCCATCGTAATCGTCGGTGGACTGCTTGCCGCGTTGTTCATCAGCATATACCTGCTGCCGACCATGTACGTGTGGGTCGCGCGTGATACGGACCAACTGCCGGTACACGATGCGGAGTGGGAAGAAGGCACATAAGCAATAAACAAGACGCAGTGACAGGCGTCACGCTGGAAAGTACTGCGACCGCAACAGTCGCAGTTCGTGTATCTTCCATTGCATTCGCTCTCTCCGGGACCTACCATTTTTATATCGCTCCGGAGAGGTCCCATGACACGTCGCATGTCGATTGTCGACGGCAACGAAGCCGCCGCGTCCGTAGCATACCGCCTGAGTGAAGTAATCGCGATTTATCCCATCACCCCTTCTTCGCCCATGGGCGAGTGGTCCGATCAGTGGAATTCTGAAAAAAAGAAGAACATCTGGGGCGCGATTCCCGATGTGATCGAAATGCAAAGTGAAGGTGGCGCGGCTGGTGCTCTTCACGGCGCCTTGCAGGCCGGTGCGCTCAGCACCACGTTTACCGCCTCGCAGGGCTTGCTCTTGATGATTCCTAACATGTACAAGATCGCCGGCGAACTGACCGCTGCGGTGATCCATGTGGCGGCGCGCACGCTGGCTACGCACGCGCTGTCGATTTTTGGCGATCATAGCGATGTGATGGCGACGCGCGCCACCGGATTTGCGCTGCTTGCGTCGAACTCCGTGCAGGAGGCCAGTGATTTCGCGGCGATTGCTCATGCGGCGACGCTTGAGGCCCGCGTGCCGTTTCTTCATTTTTTCGACGGCTTCCGCACCTCGCACGAAGTAAACATGATTACGCCAATTAGCGATGACGACCTGCGGGTGCTGGTCGACGAAAACTTTGTGCGCCAGCATCGTGAACGCGCACTTTCGCCAGACCATCCGATCATGCGGGGTACCGCGCAAAATCCGGATGTTTTCTTTCAGGCTCGCGAAGCCTGCAACCCGTTCTATCGCGCGTGCCCAACGATTGTGCAGGACGTCATGGACCGGTTCGCGCACCAGACCGGCAGGCAATACCGTCTGTTCGACTACTACGGTCCGGCAGATGCCGAGCGCCTGATCATCCTGATGGGTTCAGGCGCGGGGGCAGCGGAAGAAGCAGTAGACGCGTTGCAAAAGTCAGGGCAAAAAGTTGGATTGTTGAAAGTCCACCTGTTCCGGCCCTTCGCCGCCGAAGCTTTTCTGGCAGCAATTCCGAAGAGTGTGCGCTCGATTGCAGTGCTCGACCGCACCAAAGAGCCTGGAAGTTTGGGCGAGCCGATGTACCAAGACGTGCTCACCGCTTATATGGAACGGCATGCAGCAGATAGCTCCGCGGCGATTCCGAGAATTATTGGTGGAAGGTATGGCTTATCGTCGAAGGAATTCACACCAGCGATGGTCAAGACGGTTTTCGACGAATTGCTGACCGACGCGCCGAAGAATCACTTTACGGTTGGCATTCTGGACGATGTAACGCACACCAGCCTTCCGTATGATCCTGAATTCTCAACCGAGGATCCCAGGACAGTCCGCGCGCTGTTTTATGGCTTGGGTTCTGACGGGACGGTGGGCGCAAACAAGAATTCCATCAAGATTATCGGGAAGGGAACAGACAATTTCGCCCAAGGTTATTTCGTATACGATTCGAAAAAGTCCGGGGCTATAACCGTATCGCATTTACGGTTTGGGCCCGATCCAATACGTTCTACGTATCTCATCAGCAAGGCGAACTTTGTTGCCTGTCATCAAATCCAGTTCTTGGATCGCATTGATGTGCTTGCCGCTGCAGAACCCGGAGCAACGTTCCTCCTGAATACTCCTTTTGGGCCGGACCAGATCTGGAATCATCTGCCGCGGCAAGTCCAAGAAACAATTCTAAGCAAGAAACTAAAATTCTTCGTAATTGATGGCTATGCAGTAGCTCGCGATGCAGGAATGGGCAGCCGTATCAACACCATTATGCAGACCTGCTTCTTTGCGATCAGCGGGGTATTGCCCCGCGAAGAAGCCATTCTCGCTATCAAGAAGGCCATTCACGACACCTACGGGAAGCGCGGCGACGCGGTGGTACAGAAAAACTACGCTGCGGTGGATCAAGCTTTGGCACACCTGCATGAAGTGAAAGTGCCGAATCACGTGAGCGCAACATTCGACATGTTGCCAGCAGTTTCTCCGCGAGCTCCCGAATTTGTGAAGAATGTTCTCGGCACACTGATTACTGGAAACGGCGATTTGCTGCCGGTCAGCGCAATGCCCATCGATGGCACTTTTCCCACCGGCACCGCCATGTGGGAAAAGCGCAACATCGCCAAAGAGATTCCGGTGTGGGACGAGGAGCTTTGCATCCAATGCGGTAAGTGCGTCTTGGTATGCCCGCATGCGGTGATTCGCGCCAAAGTCTACGATTCAACTCTTCTCGACAGAGCTCCGGCCACTTTCAAGTCCTCGAAGCCGCGCTGGCGTGAATTTGAAACGCTGCGCTACTCGTTGCAAGTTTCGCCGGAAGATTGCACTGGATGCCGACTGTGCGTCGAAATCTGTCCCGCGAAGAGTAAATCTGAAGTCAAACACAAGGCCATCAACATGGTGGAGCAGGCGCCCCTGCGAGAACCTGAAAGTCTGAATTGGGATTTCTTTCTGTCGCTTCCTGAAATTGACCGTAACCGACTGTCGCATAGCCAGGTGAAAGATTCGCAATTGCTCGAACCGCTGTTTGAGTTTTCTGGCGCGTGCTCGGGTTGCGGCGAAACTCCATATATCAAGCTGCTGACACAGTTATTCGGCGACCGCTTGCTGATCGCCAATGCGACCGGTTGTTCCTCCATTTATGGCGGAAATCTGCCGACCACGCCGTACACCAAGAATCGAGATGGGCGTGGGCCGACATGGTCGAACTCACTGTTTGAAGACAACGCGGAGTTCGGCTTGGGCATGCGCCTCGCCGTGGACCAGCAAGCGCAGTACGCCCGCGAATTGTTGACGCGCTGCAACGGTAGCATTGGCGAAGTGCTCGTCAAAGGACTGCTCGAAGCCGATCAAAGCAAGGAGGAAGGAATCGGCGCGCAGCGGAAGCGTGTGCTGGAGCTGAAGAAAAAGTTGCTCAATTTGAATACACCCGAAGCTCTCGCGTTACTTTCCCTCGCCGATTGCCTGGTTCGCAAGAGTGTCTGGCTGCTCGGTGGAGATGGTTGGGCTTATGACATCGGCTTCGGAGGCCTGGACCACGTGCTTGGTTCCGGACGCAACGTAAATGTTCTGGTTCTCGATACCGAAGTTTATTCCAACACCGGCGGTCAGATGAGTAAGGCTACCCCCCGTGGCGCCGTGGCGAAATTCGCGACGGGTGGTAAACACACCGGGAAGAAAGACCTGGCCATGGAAGCGGTGAGTTATGGCTACGTCTACGTAGCGCGCGTGGCGATGGGCGCAAACGACACGCACACAGTGAAAGCGCTGATGGAAGCGGAAGCTCACGATGGCCCGTCGCTGATCATCGCGTACAGCCATTGCATTGCGCACGGCTACGACATGTCGCAAGGGCTGGATCAGCAAAAGAAAGCGGTGCTCTCTGGTTACTGGCCGCTGATGCGCTACAACCCTGGACTACGACTGCAAGGTAAGAATCCGTTCCAGCTGGATTCGAAGGCTCCTAGCATTCCTTTGAAACAATATGCCTATCAGGAAGCGCGCTACACCATGCTGGTTCGCAGCGATCCCGCGGCGGCCAAGGAATTGCTGAAAATGGCGCAAGACGACGTGGAACGTCAGTGGCGTGTGTACACCAATCGCGCCGCGATGGCTGGCCGTGCGGACACCCCGCATATCGCACCAGAAGAACCAGAGGAAGCGGCTGTTCCGGCCAAGAAAGGGGGAGACGACGAATGAGCGACCTAAGCACAAAATATCTGGGACTGAATCTGAAATGTCCCTTGCTCGCTTCGGCCTCGCCTCTTTGCGAATCGGTGGACAATATCCGCCGGCTTGAAGATCAAGGGATTGGCGGCGTGGTCTTACCCTCGCTGTTTGAGGAGCAACTCGAATTGGAAAGCCTTTCCGTCGATTCTGATCTTGCCCGTGGGTCCGACAGCTTCCCGGAATCTGCAACTTTCTTGCCCGATCTGCAGACTTACAATATGGGGCCGGATGGATATCTAGAGCTGATACGCCAGGCCAAAGAAGCGGTCAACATTCCCATCATTGCCAGCATCAATGGCATCACCGACGGCGGATGGATTCAGTTCGCGAAATTGATGGAGGAAGCCGGCGCTGACGCCATCGAACTGAACATTTATTCCATATCCACGGATCCTGCGATTAGTGCCACCGACGTAGAACGTGGTTATATCGACTTAGTGCGGCACGTGAAACACAGTGTTCGTATTCCGTTAGCTGTAAAACTTTCTCCATTTTTCAGCGCGCCGGCGAACATCTGCGTTCGTCTTGACGAAGCTCATGTAGATGCCTTGGTGCTGTTTAACCGGTTTTATCAGCCAGACTTTGATGTCGAACAATTGGAGGTCACGCCGAGCCTGACCTTAAGCAGGCCTGAAGAATTGCTGCTGCGCTTGCATTGGACTGCAATCTTGTCTGGCCATGTGCGCGCCGATCTCGGGATCACCGGAGGGGTCCACAGCTCCCGCGACGTGATTAAATGCATTCTTGCCGGTGCCAAGGTTGCGTTTATGACTTCCGCGCTTTTACGCAATGGCGTGCACCACGCAGCCTACGTTTTGGCAGAGGTGAAACGCTGGCTGGACGAGCATGAATATAGTTCCATACAGCAAATGTGCGGCAGTATGAGTCACGGCGCCGTGCAAGATCCCACTGCCTTTGAGCGCGGGAATTATATGAAGGTGCTTAGCTCGTACACCATGCGCGCCAACGTATTCAACGATTAACTGGAATTGTTGGCGGCTGTGGCGACTTCTTGTGGGATGTCACAGCCGCGGCCGCGGCCGGCGCAGGCGAGAATTCATGGTCGGCAAGACTGATCGCCGAAGCTACAGCACTCTCGATAAGTAACTGGTAATCCTGAGCCGAATGGTCAGCAGCCTTTGGGAAACGCGCGCGTAGTGAATCCCACAGCTCCGGGAGCGCTAAAACCGGATCCACCGCAATGTCGTAACCGTAGCCCAGTCCGTTTTTCAGACAATCTCATCTGCAACAGAGACC
This sequence comes from Candidatus Acidiferrum sp., assembly GCA_049691535.1. Lineage (GTDB taxonomy): Bacteria > Acidobacteriota > Terriglobia > Acidiferrales > UBA7541 > Acidiferrum. Next base: position 623 of record JBAVNY010000298.1, on the reverse strand, counting down.
AGGAACGTCAAATCGTTTTTGCCAGGCTGATTACCGGGATGATGGTGATATTCCTCTGCGTTCCGTGCAGTGGGTGGCCGACGTGCTCACCGAAGCGTCGGCTCTCGCCGAGTAAGCTATGTCCGCTTTTCTGCAAAAACTTCGGCGGCCAGGTGGAAAGCGCTGTTGGCCGCGGGAACTCCGCAATAGATCGCCGCTTGCAGTAAGACTTCCTTGACTTCTTGGGCAGACGCGCCGTTATTTGCGGCACCTCGCAAGTGCAAACGCAACTCCTCCGCACGATTGAGCGCGACTAGCATGGCGATCGTAAGCAAACTCCGAGTTTTCGGCGGAAGCCCTGGTCTCGTCCAGATCTCGCCCCAGGCATAGCGAGTTATCAAGTCTTGAAAGTCGGCATTGAATTCAGTTTCGTTGGCCTTTGAGCGATCGACGTGCACATCACCCAGCACCGCCCGGCGCATCTTCATGCCCTGCTCATGGCGCTCATGGTCTTCCATCGATTCTCCTTTATGCCTGCAAAAATGCAGCTACTTCGCGATTGAAATCCTCATGAGCTTCGACGTTGGAAAGGTGAGCCGCAGACAATTCCACCATCTTGGAGCCGGCGATAGATTTTACCATCG
>JBAVNY010000297.1:0-2101 GCA_049691535.1 Candidatus Acidiferrum sp. | reverse complement strand
ACCCAACTCCCCTCACCGCCTCTGCTACACTGTCCCTACCCTCGGAGGCTCCTCAACTTGTCCGCGTCCCTGTCCGGCTGGAAACAAAAAATCGTCCTTTTCGCCGGCACCCTCGGCGCCCCCGGCCTATTTCTCATCTCCTTCCTCGATTCCTCCATCCTCACCTTCCCGGTCATCAACGACCTCCTGCTCATCGAACTCTCCATGCAGCATCCCGCCCGCATGCCGCTATACGCCTCAATGGCCATGATCGGCTCCGTCCTCGGTTGTGTTTTGCTGTATTTCCTTGCCAGAAAGGGAGGGGAAGCCGTCTACCACAAACGCGCCGGGCATCGCGGCCAAGTCATTCGCCACTGGGTGGAAACCAACGGATTCGGCGGCATGCTCCTCGCCGCGCTGCTCCCGCCGCCAACGCCCTTCAAATTTTTTGTGCTCGCCGCAGGCGTCTTCGAAGTCCCGCTGTGGAGCTATGCATCCGCCATCACCTTGGCCCGCGCGATCCGCTATTTCGCCGTAGGCTATCTCGCCATTCGCTACGGCAACAACGCGCTGCCATTTCTTGCCCAACACAAACTACAGGTAGCCATCACCGTAGTCATTTTCGTCGCGGTCAGCTACCTTCTCTCCCGCCTCAGTCTCCGTGAACGCTCCCACCACAACTTACCCGCCGCCTAATCCCTGATCTCGAATCGCGACCTCAACGCAGCCGCACTTCACTGGCCCACACAAATCTCTCGCTCTGTACTTTGAAATTTCCATCCAACAAAATCTGCGCCGCCACTCGCCCCCGCGTCTCTTCCTCCGCCAGATCCCGCACGTCGCGAATCGACACTTCATATCCATCCTGCGTTTTGTCCACCGCCGCCCGCGGAAATCGCGCCACGTGCACAAATTCTTCTGCCACCCGCGTCTTCTCCGCCGCCTCCAACACCGCCGAGTCTTCCGGCTTGTGCAAACACACTCTCAATTCCGGATCGAAGTGTCCGCCGCCCGTCACCGGCACCGAAATCAGGCAGACATTCGACTGCGTCTCCACCACCCCCCGCCAAGTCAGCATCGTCAACGGTTCCGCAAACGCCCCAATTCTCCGCGGCGATTCTCCTCGATACGTGTGCGGCTCCAGCATCGCCACCGCATTCCCGTGCAACATTGCTCGCGCCCCCACATAAATCACCAGCAACGCCAGCGCCACAATCGCGCCGTTCCGGCCTCGTGGTGCCTTATCCTTCGCCCCAATTTCCGAACTCACCAGCCGGAACACTTCCGGCAGTAGAATCCCCGCCAGCAGCAGCAATAAAATCCACGGATCGACGCCCGCCACCCAATCCGCCGCAAATCTCGTCCCGGGCCCCGGCCACAGCAATTCCACACCGTCCGATGTGCACGAATCCATCACCACGTGCAGCACCGCGGCGCAAGACGATGCCAGCAAAATGTCCCTTAGCGCCGGTGCTTCCCGCTTCTTTCCGTTCCACACAAATGCCAGCGCCGCTGCAATCGCGACCACTACCACAGTCCCTAAAATGGAATGGGTAAAAGTCCTGCGGCCCGCAAAGTAAGCTGCTGGCCCCAACAACATGCTGGCAAGATCCGCATCCGCCAGCGTTCCCGCCACAATCATTCCCGCAACAATCGGCCACCGTCGTCGCGGAAAAAATCCGCGCGCTAAGGCTAGCGATGTTAAGGCATGCGTGGCGATGTCCACGGCTAGGCTTTAATCGACCGCTTCCCGTTCACTTCATCCCGCGGCACCACCAGTTTCAGCGCACGCGGCACAATCGAAAATTCAATCGGCAGTCGCGCCAACGGTTCGCCATCCACCTGCGCGTACACTGGATTCGCATCCAGCGGCTCGCACACCAGTGTGTCCGCCTTCCAGAAATGCACATCTTTCTCTTTGCGCAGATTTCCCATGTATAGCGTCGGCAAATAACTCAGATAGCGCATCCCGCTCTGCGTCGTCAGCGCCATCACTTCAAACTGATCGCCAAACAAGTCCGCCTGGTCGGTAATCTTAAACGGCCCGCCGTAATTCTTCGTCCGCCCCACGACCACCAGCGTCGCTTCCATCTGTTGGTCACCGGTGCGCACCCGGAATCGC
>JBAVNY010000296.1:0-6125 GCA_049691535.1 Candidatus Acidiferrum sp. | reverse complement strand
GTCCCGACCCTTCCACAAACTGATCCACCACTTCCTGCGGCTTCGCCCCAATAATTAAAAGACCGTTCACCGCCTCGAGCAGCGCGCGCGATACGTGATCCGGATGCACGGTAATCAACATCAGGTTCGGCGGCTCTTTTGGCATAGCCAGTTCCACCGGTTTCGATTCCTTCGGTACCAGATGATGCGCCTCATCGATAATGATCCAATGAGGCCGCCCCGTCCGCGCCCGCAATTCCTGCAGCGCCGGAAGCAGTCCCAGAAAAAATGAAGGCCGGTCTGCCAGCGAAATTCCCAACAAGTTGATGCTCAGAGAATTGTCCGGCTTCTTCAGTACTTCCAAAATCTCAGATTTTGCCGGCACTCGTTCCGGTCCGCCCAACGTAACGAACTGCTCCAGATCGTCATAATCCCCCTCAGGATCCACGACGCACACTTGATACTTCGCCTCCAGCAATCTCTCCACCAGTGCCGACACGGTGGTTGACTTCCCGCCGCCCGAAGGTCCGGAAATCGCCACCCGCGTGTCGTAGGGCCGCACGCGATATTCCGCGCCAGACTCTTCATGCCCCAGTAGCAACCAATGTCGAGTCAACTTCGGCTCAAGTGACGCTAGATCATCCTTCAGCAGCATCGAAACCAACTCTTCCACGCCGCCGCCGTGATCTCTCTTCGTCACATAATCAGCCCGCTCAATCAGCGAAGGGACGGAATTCGCCACCGCCACGCTGCACTCGCACAAGCTCAAAAACGTGTGATCGTTTTCCGCGTCTCCAACACCCACCACGTTGTGCGGAGAAAGATCCAGTTCCTCCAGCGCTGCAATCATCCCGGAAGCTTTGTTGACGCCGGAAGGCAGAATCATCACCGAGCTCTTGTTGAAGATTACCTGCAGCCCCAGCCCTAGCTCGCGAATCACCTGCAACACGCTGTCTTCATGCGGTCGCCACGTCGCCACGATTGCGTGTCCCACCGCCAGCCCAGGAAGTCCGCGCCGCCGGAGCTCCTCCACAAATTGCGGCGAGGGTGGCTCGCACAGCACTTTTGTCTCGCCGCCCGCCGGCCTGTACAACACCGCTCCATTTTCCGCCACGATGCGATCAAAGAGTTTTTCAGCTTCGGGAAACACTGCCAGCAATTCGGGAAGCAATCGCCCGGTAGCAAGGATCAGCTTACGTCCAGACTTTCGTAACGATTCCAGCGCTGCAACCGTTTCCGCAGTAACGCGGCTGTCCGCAGCGATAGTGCCATCGTAATCAGTCACCACACACATATAGCGCATTGAGATCCTAGGTAAGAAAACTGCACCTGCTTGGCAAAGTATCCGGCAAAATCGTTATGCGCGGGCTCAGCTAATCCCTGTACCTCGCCCTGCAGTTCGACGTACGTCGCACTCACCCAAATGTTTGTGGGCAGGTCTTACAGGAAAACCTTACTATCTCCAAGGCAAAGGCACACCATGCGGGTACGGACTCTAGTCTAACTCCCCTCGATTGTGCACTCTGGAGGCATCTTTTTTACAGCAATCCCGTAATGTCCTCTACAGAATTCTCCGCATTGTTTGCATTACCCTCCTAATTTAGAACGTTTCTAGTACAGCTTTACAACTCGAACCTAGCCCCTTAGCGTACCTCCCAGCGGCAGCGGTTCGAGAAATGCCACGACAGGGGTCACGTATGCAGCAACTCTTACCAGTCCTCATCACCTCGTGCCGGCCCGAGAATCGTAAGTCACTCTTAAGAGTTTTTGACGGATTACCGCTCAATACCTATTGCGCCTCAAACCTGGAACAAGCCCGCGAAGCTTTGTCCAAACATAAGCCCGCGGTCGTCTTCTGTGAAGAGCGGCTCTCCGACGGTTCCTATCGCGAGCTTCTCTCCGAGGTCCGCTCGTCTTCGCCCAAGCTTCGTTTCGTGGTGATGCTATGCACCGGCGAGTGGGAGGAATATCTGGAAGCCTTGCACCTGGGTGCAGCCGAAGTCATCCGTTGCCCGCTTGAGCCCACAGATATCGACATGGCTTTGATTCACACCATGCACGACAACGGTGCTCTTACCTGGAACGCGGCGACTCAAGACGATCAAACCCTCGTTGATCGAGCGTAACGGTTTGGCTGTGCCGTGAGCCCATCCGTGATTTAGCCCACGGGAGTATTTTAATGACCGTAATGCCACTAGCCTCTACTGGCAGGTTCGGTGGATCAAGACCAAGCGAACAACAAACCTGCCCTCATTGTCGAAGCAGCGAGATTTACCGGCAAAGAGTTCGCGGTATCATCGAACGCCACGTAGTCCGCGCATTTCACTTCTTTCCATTCCGTTGTGCCACCTGCTACAGACGCTTCTACCTCCACAGTGACGAGGGCCGCGTCCTCTAGCCGTAGCGTCGGCGAACCCACATCTACGAGTCTCCGAACCCCTCCCAACGTTTTCTCAAACTTCTAGGACTGCGACGGTATGGCCTTCTTCGTTCCCGACAGCCATCCTGGAGCGTCTTTATCGTCTCCATGCGTCTGACCACCTCAAGCGGAGGCCCTATGCACACAGAGGTTCAAAAGAAAATTCTTCTTGGCGCTTTCGTCGCTCTAGTCAGCGTCGCATTCGTCTTGCTTGGGCCTTCTAAGAGCTCCCCGGCGTCACCCGCCGCCGGCAACATCGAACGCGGCAAATATCTCGTCGAAGAAGTTGCCAAATGTCAGGAGTGTCACACTCCTCGCAGCGAAAAAGGCGATTTGCGACCCGAGGCTTGGCTCCAAGGTGCTCCTATCTGGATCAGTCCTGTGAAACCCATCGCCAATTGGGCCGATCGTGCGCCGGCCATTGCCGGCTTGCCAGGCTTTACGGAAGAACAGGCGATGCGTGTGTTGCAGAAGGGAACTGGCCCGGAAGGTGAAGTTTTGCGTCCTCCCATGCACATTTACCACATGAATCAAGAAGACGCGAAAGCGATCGTCGCCTACCTGAAATCCCTAAGACCCGAAGTCCACTAACGAGATCTCCACGGTGCCTGCAGGGTAGCGCTATTTCTCATTCGCCTATTCCTTCAACCAAGTCCCGTTCACGCCCGTCCGAATGTACTCGCAATCTTTCACTCCGCATCGCCACGCAAACTTGTCGCCTGAACCACTGTCTTCTCGGCTGCGATACAACCATGTCCCATGCAACGGGCACTGCAGCAGATTCGCTCCCGGCTCGTCTACGAACGACAAATGGTCCAACACACTCACCACCGTGAAATATCCCGCGCTCGGGCTGAAATGCACGCCGCAATCGGCTACTCCACAGCGATACCACGGCGCATTCTCCTCTCCCGCATATGCTCTGCTTTCTGCCGCCACTCCGTCCGCTTCATACCGCATCGTGGAATTATCGCGCGGGCACAATGGTCGTGCGTTCTTGTTAATCGCTAATGTCGAAGTCTCCTTCACCTTGGCCTCTTTCCAGAAAGTGTTACTTCAACTCATCCGTTGCCACCAGTTCCGGTGTTTCCCCTAGTGAAATCGACGAGCTTACAAAAATCTCGTCACGCAGGATTGCTTCCAACGCTCGAAACAACTCTTGCCGCGTCGACGCCTTTACCACGTATCCGTTCACACCAGCCCGAAACGCAATCTCCGCCAGTCCTCGCGACACATGCGCCGTCAATAGCAGGATCTTTGTGCCTGGAAACTTCGCTTTAATCCTCTGCGTTGCTTCCAGTCCATCCATTCCCGGCATCGACAGGTCCATCAACACCACGTCCGGCCGGTATTTCTCCGCCAAACGCAATGCGCCCGGCCCTCCGTCGGCCTCTCCACAAACGTGCCATTCCTCACCGAATCCCAGCATTCGGCGAAGGCCGGAACGAATCAACGGATTGTCATCGACGATTAATACCGAGGGCACGGATCACCGCACTGATTCCGCTCCAGTGGGATGAAGCCAAAACTTCTTCAGTGTTTAATTATTTTCAGGCGCAAGCGAACGTCAGCCAATACCAAAAATGCCTTATCTTCACAGGCCTGTGAATTTAACGACTAACGCTTGGTGGTCGCCCGGAACGGACCTTCTTCTGCTCTTCAATTTCGCCTGAATCGGCGCGCTTGTGCGCTGGGATGTCTGTGTCGCCATACGCTTCGTCCGCGTGCCTCTTCAATCGATTGTTAGGGGGCAACGCTGCCGGCGTCTCCGGCTTCCCCTCATTTTCAGATTCGTTCTCTCTTTTCTTCGGCTTCTTTACGATTCGCATCAACATAACCTCGCATCCTCCCAGGCTTCAGCATTCCCCCTGCGCTTGCCCGTCAGCTAAGCCCCGGCCTTTCGCGCTTTTTCTAGCGACTGCGCGAATAGCTGCACCATCGCCTGGTTGAACGCGGGAATATCATCGGGTTTGCGGCTGCTCACCCAATTCTGATCAACCACCGTTTCCTGGTCGCTCCATTTCCCGCCAGCATTTCGAATTTCATCCTGCAACGTGTAATAACTCGTGATGTGCCGCCCTTTCATCAACCCTGACGACACCAGCAGCCATGGCGCGTGACATATTACAGCGATCGGCTTGCTCTCCGCCTGCATCGATTGCACGAAACGATGCGCCGCTGGATTCATCCGCAGCGTATCCGCATTCACAACTCCTCCAGGCAGCAGCACTGCATCAAATTGCTCCGGACTTGCGTCCGCCAGCACCTGGTCCACTGTGAATTCATCTCCCTTATCGTCATGGTTCATCCCTTGCACCGTTCCGCTATCCGGAGCAATCACCAAAGTCGTCGCCCCAGCTTCGCCCAGAGCCTTGCGCGGACCTTCCAACTCCGCCTGCTCGAACCCATTCGTCACTAAAATCGCCACCTGCATACCTTGTAAGCGCTTCGTAGCGATAGTCTTCCTCGAGTCAATAGTTTCTAGTTCCACCCGTTTGGCGATGGAATAAGTAGACGTCAACCTATGTTGGGCAGCGCGCTCGCCATTCAACAATCCCCAGCATTAGGGAGCTATCACCCGAAAGCGCTGTACACATTTCCTTAACCAAGCCGCTTCCACTCGCCGCTTCAAATTTCTTGAAAATAATTGCCTAAGCCTGGTGATTTGCGATAGGGTCTACTTCCCGTGGTTCTACACGGTTACCTGCATGGAATTTATTTCCATCTCCCCTCACCATACTTTGGTTCCTGAAGAGACCACGTTCTTCCTCAAATCCAACGATAGGCACACGCTGATCGACATGACCGAGAAGGAAACTCTGGATCCTAGCCAAGCCGTAGTAGAAGCTCGCCCCGAAATCGAAAAACCGCGCTTTGGATTTTCGCCCCGCTTCCAGATTCGCGAGGGCCTTCCCCATCCCCGCGGAGCCACCTGGGATGGTCAGGGCGTTAACTTTGCCCTCTTTTCCGTTCATGCCACCAAGGTTGAACTTTGCCTTTTCAACGATTCCGGTACCGAAGAGTTGGAGCGCATCGAATTGCCCGAGTTCACTGATGAAATCTGGCATGGCTACATTGCCGGCTTACAGCCGGGCGCCGTTTACGGCTTTCGCGTGTATGGGCCCTACGCTCCCGAGCAAGGCCATCGCTTCAATCACAATAAACTTCTCCTCGATCCTTACGCCCAATCCCACGTCGGCGCTTTGCGCTGGGACGACGCTTGTTTCGGCTACACCGTCGGCTCACCCGAAGGTGATCTATCCTTCGACGAGCGAGACAGCGCTCCCTTCGTCCCCAAATGCATTGTGGTCGATCCCGAATTTCGTTGGCGCAACAGCACACTGGGACGCCGGGCCACTCCTTGGAACCAAACCGTAATCTACGAACTTCACGTCAAGGGTTTCACCAAGCTACATCCCGCCGTTCCTAAAAAGCGCCGCGGCACCTTTTCCGGCCTCGGTCATCGCCCGGTCGTCGACTACATCAAATCTCTCGGTGTCACTGCCGTGGAACTCCTCCCGGTCTGCACTTTTGTGAATGATCGCGCGCTGCAGGAAAAAGGTCTTTCCAACTATTGGGGTTACAACACCATCGGCTTCTTTGCGCCAGATCCGCGTTATGCTTTCGATACCTCCGACACTCTCCGTGAATTCAAACAAATGATTTCCCGCTTTCACGATGCCGGTATCGAAGTGATTCTCGATGTCGTCTACAACCACACCGCCGA
>JBAVNY010000295.1:0-1615 GCA_049691535.1 Candidatus Acidiferrum sp. | reverse complement strand
GTGGTACCCTCTTCCTGCACCTCGTCATGTCCGCGCAGCGAAAGCGCGACTAAGCGCCGCATTCCATCCTTCTGTAAAGGCAACGGATAACGGGGCCTGCGGCACAAAAAGGTCGAACCCGTGAAAGCCGCCAGGGACGAGGAGCAGTTCCGTGGACACACCCGCCTGCAGAAGTCGGCGCCCATACTCCACGTCCTCGTTCGCGAATAGATCGACGGAGCCCACACCAATCCATGCAGGAGGCAGCCCGGCAAGATTCTCGACCCGTGCGGGAACAGAGCCAGGCGGCGGCTGCGTAGATCCAGCCGGTTTGCCCAGAAGCGACGTCCAGGCGAATCGATTGCTTGCAGCAGTCCACATGTAATGTCCGATATACGGCGGTACAGGCATGGTCGAACCTGTGCGGTCATCCAGCGCGGGATAAATCAATACCTGGAGGCAGAGTGGAACTTCTCCTCTGTCGCGCGCGGCGATGGCTAAAGCTGCGGCATGTGTTCCGCCGGCGCTCTCGCCTTTGATCGCGATGCGGCTACGGTCGATCCCTAGTTCCGCCGCATTGGTATACATCCAAAGCAGGGCCGTGTAGTTGTCTTCCAGCGAACCCGGGAAGGGCGTTTCAGGCGCGAGGCGGTAATCCACGCTGATGGCTACACAATCGTGATTCGCCGCCAACTCTTGAATGTCTCGCCGACTATCGGCCGCAGATCCTGCGATAAATCCGCCACCGTGGATATGCAACACCGCCGGCTTGGAAGCTCCGGCGGTAGCACCCGTTATATACAGCGGAACTTCGGGCGCGCCTTTTGGTCCAGGAATCATTCGTTTGACAACTGCGGGAGCGGGCAGGAGTGGCCGGACAAGCCCCTTCGCTCCCTCTCGGAACTGTGGCAGCATTGCGGTGGTCCACTCCATGGGGGGTGAATCTGGCCCCACCATCGACTGCAAGAGGCCGCGAAATTGAGGGTTAACGAGCTGCATCGGGTCTACCGGGGATGCAACGAACTTGGCCTGCCCCACAACAGATTGGGCCACGAACGAACGGGAGACGGCAGTTGCGGCCATTAGCCCAATGCCCTGGGTGATCAGTTCACGTCGACTTGTCATATGGCCCTCACTCTAGCTTTGCTCATCTACGTTCAGTTGCTCGAAGGATGTACGTGAGGCGTGGCGGGAGGATCTTCAGTTCCGTCTGACCACTTTTGTGTTGGAATGACGAACTGCGTCAGATGCTCCATGGGATCAGCAACCGCAATGACGGGCGAACCAGGCAGATTCGCTCCCCAGATTGCAGGGTCGGTGTCCGAATAGAAAAACATGAGGTGGGAAGGCCAGTGTGGGAGGGTCGCGCCGCCGTATCCCTGCTTCGACATCATGTAACACATCGCCCCGGGTTCCATCGGCGGCAGCTCTTTCTTGGCGATGGCGGCGGCGATGGCCTCGTTAACCTGAGCTAGCGTGTGTCCCGCCAAAGCTAGCTCGGTGATCTTGGTGATACGCAGAAGGTAGGAATGCGCGGCTGCTGCATTCACACACATCGGGACCCGCACTTTAGGATCCCAGGAGTCAGCATCCGCTGCGGAGGTCCACGAACGTCCCACGATACACACGAAACCGT
>JBAVNY010000294.1:0-3823 GCA_049691535.1 Candidatus Acidiferrum sp. | reverse complement strand
ATTCTCAATCGTGCCCTTCAGGAATTCCACGTTATTCACGCCAGCCTTTTTCTGATTCTCGCGCGCCAATGCCAGCATCTCGTCGGTCATATCCAATCCGTACGCTTTGCCACCCGGCGCAACGCGTTTCGCCGACAGCAGCACATCAATTCCACCGCCCGAGCCCAAGTCCAACACAATTTCGCCCGGCTTGAGCTGCGCCAGTGCCGTCGGATTGCCGCAGCCCAGCGAAGCCGCCACCGCATCCCCCGGCAACGATCCTTTTTCTGCCGCGTCATACAAATTCCGCGTGATCGGGTCGCAGCCGCTCAGTTCCGCGCCTCCGCCGCAACACGTTTTGCCGGCCGCCACCTGTTTCGCCGCTGCTCCGTACTTCTCCTTCACCACTTCCTGCAAATTTTGCTCGCTCATGACCTCTCCTTGGAAATCTGCACAATCGATTCCGCCGGCACTGCGCGATTTCTCGTGCAGCACTCGTCATACAAAAAGCCCAACACTTCGCGCAGCGCGTCGGTATTCGCCGCGTACCACAAAAATGTTCCGGTACGCCGCACCGTTACCAGTTCCACTTGCCGCAGCTTTTCCAAATGGTGCGACAACGTCGATGCCGGAATTCCCAATTCGTCTTGTAGTTCGCCCGCTACCATTCCCGTGGGATGAGCCGAAAGCAACAACCTTACGATTTGCAATCGCGGCTCCGCCCCCAGCGCCGAGAAGCGGTCAGCACTGCGAGTGACCAAAAGTGGATCAACTTTCTTCATATTTCTATTATTGCAGAAATACGGTAGCTGTCAACTTCTTTCTGGAACCCTTTCTCCCCGCTTCGCATCCTAACTAGGTGCTCTTGCTGGTTCTTGAAACGTTCTGCTTTTCGCTTTTGACCGCGTTTCCCCCGCATGGGATACTCTTTAACTCTGGACTTTTATGAAGAAAAATCGTCTGTTTCTGGCCATCATCTGCACTCCCTTTTTCATTTTGCCTTCCTTGGCGCAAACGCCCTCGGCCACAGCCCCCGTTAAATCAGACAAGCCCTCGCTCCGCGCCGACGCCTACTACAATTTCGCTCTGGGCCATCTCTACGAACTGCAGTACGAGCAGACCAGCCAAAGCGAATTGGCCTCGCGCGCCATTGAAGCCTACAAAAAGGCCTACGCCATCGATCCGCAATCGCCGATCATCGGTGAACGTCTGGCCGAAATGTATTGGAAAGCGCAGCGCCAGCACGACGCCATCGTCGAAGCTAACGAAATTCTGAAGCGTGATCCCAACGATTTGCCCACGCATCGCTTGCTCGCGCGCATTTATCTGCGCAGCTTGGGTGATATCAATGGCGCCGGCGTGCAGACCGAAGCGGTAGGCAAGGCGATCGCCGAATACAGCGAAGTGCATCGCCTCGATCCCACGGATCAGGAAGCTAGTCTGTGGCTGGCGCGCCTGTATCGCCTGCACAATCAGCCCGAAAAGGCCGAACAGGTTTTGCGCGCGATGTTGAAAGACGATCCAGAGAACGATGCGGCCGTCGAACAGTTGACGCAGCTTCTGCTCGATCAGAACAAAGCGGAAGACGCCATCGCGCTGCTCGAAGGCATGACCGCGCGCACTCCGTCCGCTTCGATGTACGACCTGCTAGGCGATGCCTACACGCAGACGCACGATTTTCCCAAAGCCGAAGGGGCATATCGCAAGGCGGTCGATCTCGATCCATCCGAGTTGAACCACCTGCGCGGCCTGGGCCAGACGCTGCTCTCTGAAGAAAAATATTCCGATGCGCTGGTCGTTTACCAGAAGCTAGTCGACCTGATGCCCGACGAGGCGGACAACTACCTGCGCATCGCGCAGATTTACCGCGAACTCCATCAACTCGACAAAGCCGAAGAAAATCTGGTCAAAGCGCGCCAGTATGCTCCCGGCAGCCTGGAAGTCCGCTACAACGAGGCCATGATTTACCAGTCGCAGGGCCGCTACGATGATGCCATTCGCGTATTGTCTGATGCCGTCACCGACATTAAATCGCAGTCCAACGTTTTGCCGTCGCGCCGCCGCTCGCTGGCCATCCTTTATCAGCAGCTCGGCATGTTGTATCGCGACACACAGAATTATCAGGCCGCGATTTACACTTTTCAGGAACTGGGCCACCTTGGCGAAGAAGAAGACCACCGCGCGCGCCTTCTGATCATGGATACCTATCGCATGGCCAAGGATCTGCCGAAGGCCCTGCAAGTCGGCCGCGAAGCTCTTGCCAAGTATCCGACCGATCCCTCGATTCGTCAGAGCCAGGCGCTGTTGCTGGCGGAAAATCAGCAGACCGACGAAGCCATCAAAGTGCTGCAGATCAATAACAAAGATGGCGCTGCGGATCGCGAAACCCTGCTGAACCTTGCGCAGATTTACGAGCGCGGACATCGCTACAAGGACGCCGAAGACGCAGCGCACAAAGCCGAGGCGCTTCCTGGCGATCCTCGCGAAAACGAAACGGCGTGGCTCTTGCTCGGCGCAATTTACGAACGGCAGAAACAGTTCGACAAAGCCGAAGAACAATTCAAGAAAGTGCTAACCGTCAATCCCAAGAACGCTATCGTTCTTAATTATTACGGTTACATGCTGGCCGATCGCGGCATTCGCCTCGACGAAGCCCAGGATTTCGTGCAGCGCGCGCTTGATCAGGAGCCTTTCAACGGCGCGTATCTCGACAGTCTTGGCTGGGTTTATTACAAGCAGAATAAAACCGACCAAGCGGAAACTACTCTACGTAAGGCCGTCGAACGTGAGTCTCACGATCCCACCATTCGTTCCCACTTGGGCGACGTATACGCCAAGCAGGGCCGCATGGATTTAGCCGCTGCGGAATGGGAGAAATCGCTCTCCGAGTGGCGCCGCACGCTTCCTGGCGACCTGGAAAGTGATAGAGTGACGGAAGTCGAGAAGAAGCTGAATCAGGTCAAGCATCGGGTAGCGCAGAAATCGACGTCTCTCGATAACAAGCCCGAGTAGAGGCAGTTCAGCTCTATCGAAGCGCGACGCGACGCACAGCAATCCAACATCTTTACATTCGCGTTAGCAGCCTATTTCCCAGAACGAAGACGATTCAAATTTTCGAGACGATACCAGCCCATGCGCGAAGTTCGAATTCCCGCCTACGCCAAAGTTAATTTACGCCTCGATGTCCTTGGCAAGCGCGCCGACGGCTTCCACGAACTGCGCACCATTTTTCACACCGTTTCGCTGCACGACAATCTAACGTTGCGAGCCAGTCGCAAGCCTGGAGTCTCCCTTGCCATTCAGGGAAACCCGGCGCTCTCTCAGGAAGCCATCGAAAACAATCTGGTCTACCGCGCCGTCGACGCGCTTCGCACTGAACTCAAACTAAGATCTGGCGTCGACCTCACATTGCAGAAGAAAATCCCCGCTGGCCGTGGGCTTGGTGGAGGCTCCAGCGATGCCGCCGCCGCGCTTCTCGGCTATCTTCAGCTCACCCGGAAAAAAATTTCCAAGCCGCGCCTGATCGAAATCGCCGCATCTCTGGGCGCCGACGTCCCCTTCTTCCTTTTCGGTGGCCGCGCCCTCGGCATCGGCAAAGGTGAAGAAATCTACCCATTGCCCGAGATCCCGAAGAGATCCGTTCTACTCATTTCTCCCCAAGATATCCACGTTCCTACGCCTGATGCCTACCGCTGGCTGCAAGCGCCCGATCTCACTTCGTTGACAAATTTCGACAAGGCCCATAAACTGTATGAGTTCTGTGCTCTGTGCTGGAGCACGCAGGGAGAATGTCTCTCGAATGACTTCGAACAGGCCGTCTTCCAGCGTCATCCCCGTCTTGGTG
>JBAVNY010000293.1:0-1599 GCA_049691535.1 Candidatus Acidiferrum sp. | reverse complement strand
CCCCTACGCGTACTTCGAATACAACTTTTCGAAATCCGGCTTTCACTTTCCTATTAGCCCGAATAAGCGGAACTAGTCTCTCAGGCGCAGACGAGGTTCTAACGACTAGATTGCGATCTCAGAAACCGGCAACAGCGGACTTCTCGTTTCCACCCGTTACCCCGGCCCTACAACATTCCGCGGCGCTGCGTGAAAGAATAAAACACGCTATGTCTTAAATTCTGGAATACAAATCGCGATTCGAGTCACGATTCGCGTGATCCTCGTCAGCCAAACCAAAAAAGAGGGCGTTGCAGAGATTCACGACTCAACTTCTGGGTTCATTGTCCGAAGGTAGTCGCGATAGTAGCGATCGATGGCGCGCTTTGGACTCCCGAGCGGCGGTGTTTTCATCGGTTTCAAAATGTCATCAAGAAGGGACGCTAATGTATGCACGGCACGAGCCGAAAGCGGATACCATTGATTGATCCACGCTTGAATTGTGTCCCTGTTATGAGCATGATCTTCGATTGCCATTCGAACCAGGGACTCGCTCCACTGTCCGTGGATTAACTTCAGGTTTGTTGACTATCTGGGAGCGACCAGAAGAGCATTACACCATCCGTTGGATTTCAAGTCCGAACTCGGGCTTGTTAATCTACACCGGGGTGAGCTAAATTTGCTGGTGTAAGGCGGTAAGTATGGGCTACGCCTGCGTCAATGACGATACCCACCGAGCCATTGGCAGTGCCCCAAGGCCATTTGATCTGATTGAGCGAGTCATATGGTTGCCATGAACTTGATTGGCTCGTACAACTACGCGCTCGTGGCGCTTTCGGTGTTGATCGCCATGTTGGCCTCGTACGCTGCTCTAGATCTCGCAAGTCGCGTAACGGCTGCGGGCGGGTGGACTCGTGTGCTTTGGGTGCTGGGCGGTGCCTGTGCGATGGGGACAGGCATTTGGTCAATGCACTACATTGGGATGCTCGCGTTCATCCTGCCGATTCCCGTGGCTTACCACTGGCCAACCGTTCTGCTGTCACTGTTTGCGGCCATGCTTGCGTCTGCCACCGCGCTGTACTTGGTGAGCCGCCAGAAAATGGGCGCGTCTCAAGCGGTCGCCGGAAGTGTCCTGATGGGTGCGGGTATTGCGGGTATGCATTACATCGGCATGGCCGCTATGCGCTTACCGGCGGTATGCCAATTTAATTCCTCTCTCGTCCTCCTGTCCGTCGCGTTCGCGGTTCTGATCTCTGTCGCCGCGCTATGGATAACCTTTCACTTCCGAGATCAGAAAATGGGGGTCGGCCGGAAGAAGTTAGCCGGAGCCGTCGTGATGGGTGCTGCGATCCCTGTCATGCATTACACCGGCATGGCGGCCGCCAGTTTCGCGCCCTCCGGCATGCCAGTCGACCTGTCTAACGCCGTAAGCATCTCCGCACTTGGTATTGCCGGAATTGTCGCTGTCACCTTTGTCGTCCTCGGGCTGGCTCTGCTAACGTCCTGGGTGGATAGACGATTCGCAGCCCGGATCTTTGAACTGCAGCAGCAGCGAAGCGAGGCGTACTTGGCGGAAGCCCAAAGGCTCAGCCAGACGGGCAGCTTCGGTTGGAAACCCTC
>JBAVNY010000292.1:0-3175 GCA_049691535.1 Candidatus Acidiferrum sp. | reverse complement strand
CCTCCAACCGGGCCGATTGGGAAGATTGTTCCTACTGTGAAGCGACCGGATATTACCGCAATAAAGACTGCCCGCAATGCCAAGGTGTCGGCTATCTTTTCGTGCGCCCGACAGAAAAACAGGCTGTCAGCTAAGCGCAATTGCTCCTGCCTGTACCGAAGTTCCCGGTTACCATGACCTAAGCCAAGTTGAGTTGTGCGATACGAAGTTGTCTCCCAGCCGCCGACCATCCGGGGTCTGAGCTACACTTCTTCCGAACGGTTCATCCTTGAGCGCCACAACCCGCTAGAAAAATCTGAATATATCCGCTTCGTCGTCGGCCGCAAAGACGAGGAAAGTCATGTTGAGCAGGGAATCTTTCAGGCAGCAGCGCAGGCTTTAGAGTGGCAAAATATTACGGGCTCCGACGCCGACGACGGACGCGCATCCGAGAGCATTCTGGAAGTTAGTGTTCAGTTGACCGTTTTCAGCTTGAGGGAACCACCCCCGCTGCAGTCTGGCTAGCGTGGGCTGATGTTGGCAATCAGATCGGCCTTTGGCGCCGATGCAACCACATCCACTATAAACGAATCGTGCATCAACAGTTCCGTCCTGTCCTTTGGTTGCAAGCCGGTTATGTCAAGGCAATATTTGCCGGGTTTGAGCGGCGAAATCGTGAAATTACCTGCTTGATTGGTCTTAGCCGAAGAGACCTCGATCCCACATTGCCATTCCTTCAGATTTCCCTCCGAAGGTTTCGCGCCCGGTGGGTACTCAATCTCACCCTTTTTGTAGAATGCTGTATCGGTCCGCGTCTTAATGGATATCGTGGCGCCAGTCACAGTTATCGAACGCCGCTCTTCATCGTGACTAGTTCCCATCAGGTCGAACCGCCCGCTGCCAATGACGGTTCCAGAAAGCTGTCTGACCGCAGTCGGTGTATAGCCCCCGATTATGACGATACTGCAAGGATAAAGTGCCTGGGAGAGTAGAAGAGCTAAGCCGACGATTCCGGAGTGCCGCTTCAGTGACATTGGCTTCCTATTTGACTCTGGATTGTAGCGCCGGAGGCACCCGAAATCGACACGAGTTCGTTAACGAGACGCATGCGTCTGTCGAAGACTCGAACTACTGGCTCTATTGACTCCGGTTGATACATTTCCTGTCTCAATAATTGGCCCTGGCAGTGGCGGGCTAACTCCGTGTAGTCGGATATGACTGCTTGACAGCGCTGAAACCCAGTGGTTTTGTCACTACTGGCGGCGAACCGCCGCGCGTGCCGGAAAGCGGAAGGAGAGCGCGGAATGCAGTCGAGCCATGAGACAGGGGTGACGTTTCGACTCGCGGGTAGCAAACAGGCGCTGATCCTGGTGCCGGTCTTTGTTGATGGGCGAGGCCCCTATTCGTTTGTGGTGGATACCGGGGCAACAACCACAGTGGTCCAATGAATTGGCCGATGCCTTGGCACTGCCACGAGGGGAAAAGCAAGACGGCCGGGGAGCAGCAGGAAAAATGACTCTAGTGGAGAGCCGGTTGCCATCCCTGACCTTAGGCCATCAGATTCTCGACAGTCTTCCCGCGTCTGTCACGGATTTGAGTTTCCTTGGGCGGGCTATGGGCGAGCAAGTGGATGGAGCCTTGGGGCACAGCTTTCTGAAGCATTTTGTTATGACGCTGGACTATGCCACGAATGCGCTGTCCTTGAGGCGGCCCGTTGGCGACATGGAGCGGTCACTGGAAAAGCGCGAAATCGCCTTCCGATACGCAAACGCGGAGGATCCACTCGTGGTTGTGCCGATCTTTGTGAACGAGAAGGGGCCATACGATTTTGCGTTGGACACTGGTGCGTCCAGGACGGTGATCTCGCTGGAACTGGCCGCGGAGTTCGGACTCGCTACGCAGAAGATTTCGCAGATGACGGCTGGCGGGGGGAGCGGGACTGTGTCGCGGGTCCAACTGAGCTCATTGGCGATAGGCGCCGCGCGGCAGGAGAATTTGGCGGCGGCGGCTTCGGACTTTTTGGCGCAGCTCAACGCGGAGTTGGGAAGCAAGTTGCACGGCATCGTGGGCTACGACTTTCTGCGGCACTACCGCGTAACGCTAGACTACCCACGAGAGGCGCTCACTCTGGAGTGAGGCGGCACGGATGGCTCATGTGTCGACGGAAACTCGGGGACGAAACTCGGGAAACTCGGGGACATGTTTTTTAACCGGGACCTGCTGAAGAACTCCAGCCAACTGACGAAATCTATTTGTTCCATAACGATATGCTGGTCGTGTAGTGGCTATGCACAAATCCATTCTTAATTTTACGGACGAACACTTAATTTTGGCAGCCCTGCTGGTCTCCGCACTATGGTTGATTGCAGGCTACCGACCACGTTCGGAGGAAACGTCCCGGTGCTTTTCTGTCGTGGACCGTTATCGCGGTTCTTGTGTTGTGCGCGTTCTGCGTCAACGCACTCCTCCCTGGGCCTTCGCGACCGACCAGCTGTGACGGCGATCACTGGTCGGCTAAAAGTCCTGAATATTAGAGACCCGAACACAAGTTCCAGGAAAACAGTACCTGCGGCCTATCCCGCATCGCACTTGCTGAACCTAACCTGAAAACGGAAGAATCTGGGCCCTGATGGAAGCTAAAAACATGAAACTATCGCTAGTCTTGGGTGCATTTATCATAAGTCTGCCGTTTGCGCCAACAGCGTTTGCGCAGCATCGAGCATGGAAAGAACCGAAAGAGAAACTTGTGCCGCAGCAACAATGCCGCCGCGTTGACAAAGATGCGGATCTTGAGGCCGAAGAATCACGGGTCGGCGACGGCAACGGATACAAGGCCTGCAAGGTGGTTATGGTGAAACCGGGGGATGTCGTCATCAACGATCCGCAGCCCGCGGAGAAATCAAATTCCAAGAAACCCTGAGCAATGAAAGGCTGTGCGCCGAAGAGCCACACGGTGTGATTTGCCGTGCTCGACTCCTACTTAATTCCTATGCGAAAGGAACGGAGGGACAGGAACGTGTGAAGAAATTGCTGAGCGCTGCTGGTGGAGTGTGTGTAGACTGCGCTCATGACGAACGAGCCTGCCGCAGTTCCTCGCCTGGTTTCGATTAATCGCCAACAACTTATTCTTCGAAGTATGGATGTCGAGAAGCTGGTGGACGAAGACCACTGCGTCCGGGCGATCTGGGAACTGGCG
>JBAVNY010000291.1:0-7244 GCA_049691535.1 Candidatus Acidiferrum sp. | reverse complement strand
TCCTTGACGGTAAGTGAATTACTCGCAACGCTACCTACAGAGTGTAAACAGTTCTACCGGTTCACTTCGAGAGGTATTGCTGCAAGAACTCGACGGTCGCGTAGAATTCGAAGTCCCGGTTGTCCTTCTTCTGAAAGCCGTGGCCTTCATCTTTGGCCATGACGTACCAGACCACCGTGCCCTGTTTCTTGAGTGCGGCAACGATTTGATTGCTCTCGGTCACGGGTACACGAGGATCGTTTTTGCCGGCGACCACCATCATCGGTTTCTTAATCTTCTCGACATTGTTCATCGGTGCGATTTTTTCCAGGTATTCACGCATTTTGGGGTCGCGCTCATCTCCATATTCGACGCGGCGCAAGTCGCGGCGGTAGGCTTCGGTGTTTTCGAGGAAGGTAACGAGGTTCGACGGCCCAACGATGTCGATCGAGCAACAGATCCGGTCGCTATAAAAAGTGGAAACCGCCAGGGTCATGTGGCCTCCATAGCTTCCACCGGTTACTGCGATGCGGCTGGCGTCCAGGTCGGGCTGGATGGCGATCCAGTCGATCAGGGCGTTAATGTCCTTGTAGGTTCCGTCACGCAGAAAACCGTTGTCGAGTTTCGTGAAGGCCTTTCCGTATCCC
The DNA here is from genome assembly GCA_049691535.1 of Candidatus Acidiferrum sp. Lineage (GTDB taxonomy): Bacteria > Acidobacteriota > Terriglobia > Acidiferrales > UBA7541 > Acidiferrum. The sequence continues at coordinate 6,618 of JBAVNY010000291.1, read as the reverse complement.
GTGGAGCCTCGCACATTCGGTTGCAGGATGGCGATGCCCATCTCGTTCAGGAAATAGTTGTCGGAGCCAAGAAATGCCGGACGCGATTGGCCTTCCGGTCCCCCGTGAATTTCGATCAGAACCGGGCGCTTGCCCGGGAATTTCGCGGGTGGCCGGAAGAGGAAGCCGGAGATGGTCTTTTGATCAAATGATTTCCAGCGGACTAGCTCCGCGTCGCGGAATCCGGAAGTATTCACCGCGGTCTCGCTGGTGGTCCAGCGCTCCACTTTGCCGTTGGTTACGTCGAGCGAATAGCAATCACCGGGATCTTTGGCGGTGGTCAATCCGAAGCCCAAGTCGCGATTGTTGCGGTGCCAGACTAACCCCCCTATCAAACCAATGGGTAGCGTAGGAGTGGGTTGTTCTTTGCGGGTCGTCGCATCCAGAAGATGAAGTTTGCTGATTCCGTCTTCGTTGCTAAGAAAAGCGATCCACTTGCCATCCCACGACTGGGCGAATTCATCCACGTCCCAGGGTAGATTCGGCGTCAGGACTTCCATTTTCCTGGTCGCGAGATCGATATAAGCCAATCGTTGGAATTCCGAATCCTTATCGGTGGTGACGTAAACGCCTCTTCCATCGCGGCCGAATCGCGCGCTGGCGTAAGCAACCTGCAGGTCCGATTTGCGGGGCGTCAGCTCGGTTTTCTCGCCGGTGGTGGTATCCACCAGCCAAAGATATGTTTCGTTGATGGAAATGCCTTCCATCAGGAGAATCTTCTTGTCGTCGGGGGACCAGCTTTGAGGCTCCCATCCACCGCCGCTGAGTTGCAGGAGCAGGTGATCGGTTTTTGGATCAGACGGGTCCATCACCCAGAGATCGGTATCTTGATTGTTGCGGCGAGTGGAAACGTAGGCGATGCGATCACCGGCCGTCGCCCATCGCTCCGAGGTGTTGCGCGATTTTCCGTCGGTTAGCAGGGTGCTATCGCCTGTAGCCAGATCGTAGCGAAAGAACTGATACCATTCGCCTCCACCAACATCTTTTGAGTAAAGGACGAAATCGCCTCCCTTGGGATGGAAGGACCCACCATAGACGGGCTCCGGGAAAAACGTGAGTTGGCGCCGCGCGCCTTGGGGGGTGGCAACAATGTGGGCTTGATAGGTGTTTCCGAAGCGCGTGCCGATGATCATCTCGCGGCGGGTGGGATGCCAGTCGGTCTGAAACGCTTCGCGATTCTCGGTGTAGGGCCTGACTTTCTCGGCGAGCGCCGCGGGAATCGGTGGTACGCCTTCGACGACGAGGTTTTCTCCCGGGGCGATGGAATTTTCCTGTGCGCTGGAAAGGGAGCCCGCCGCGAAGATTAGCAACGCCGCAAGAGTGTAACGTTTCATCGACGCACCTCTGTTTCTGAGGAAAGGCGAAAGCCTGCTAGTTGAACTTTCCGGGCTGGATATTACCACCACAGAGCGCGGGCCTGGTGTAACTAAAAACGGGGATGCGCGTCAGAGTCAGTAATTCGACGAGACAAAAATTTGGCTGATTAGGTTTTGGCTCGTTCCCAGGGTGGAGGGACTTTGACGTGGGCCATGCCTGCGGCTTGGGCTGCCTGGATGCCGAGGTCGGTGTCTTCGAAGACCAGGCAAGATTCGGGAGTGACACCGAGTTTGTGGGCGGCTAGCAGGAAGCATTCCGGGTGGGGCTTGCTGTTGGTGTAGTCTCCGCCACAGACCAGCGTGTCGAATTTATCGAGCAGGTTGAGAGAAGTGAGCGACGCCGTGACCGCTTCGCGGGTGCTGCCGGAAACTACGGCGAACGGGATTCGTTTATGCTGTCCGGTGATGTGCTCGACGACTTCGGGTACCGCCTTGAGCTGAGGAAGTAGCTCCAGGTAGAGATTTTCTTTGCGAGCGCATACCTGCTCGACCGGCATAGTGAGCCCCTGTTGCTGATTGAGCGTCGCGATAATTTCGGCGATGGGAGTGCCGCCCCAGGCGTAGAAGAGTTGCTCGTCGAAGGTGCAATTCCATTCGGCAAGGGCTTTGGTCCAGGCGATGTAGTGAAGCGGCATGGAATCCACGATGGTGCCGTCGCAATCGAACAGATACGCGGCGAACGTTCCAGCGGGCAAGCTCAGTTTCACGACGGTTTTTAATCTCCTGCAAAATTTTAACTCACTGGTGAGAAACGGCGCTTAGAAACAGAAAGGGCGGATGGTTTTGGCCATCCGCCCTTTCTGCGTTTGGGGGTGGGGAAACTTTTGAGTCGAGTTAGTCGCGGCCGAAGGCGCTCAGCGTCTTGTGGCGCAGGATGCCGAAGTGGCGATTGAGCGGGTGCTTGCGCTCGAGAAAGGTGAACACCGGCGAACGGCGCGGGGTGAGCTTGGCCATGGCAATGTTGAGGCGAATGTCGCGGCGGGCATATTTCATGCCGGCGAGCAGCGCTTCGCGAGCGTCTTCTTTGCGTCCGGCCGAGATATAGACTTCCGCGAGGTTGAGATAGAGCTGAGCCTGGTTGCGCTTCATGCGCACGGCGTTGTCGCACATGCGCTCGGCATCAGCCCATTTTCTTTCGGTGCGAGCCAGGGCGACGCCAAGGTAGGACATGTAGTAGGGATTATTCTTCTCGAGTTCCGCCGCGCGCTGAATGTGAGACAAAGCCTTGATGGCGTAATTATCGCGGAGCAGCGCGAGGCCGGTCTTAAATTCGCGGAACGCTTCGGTATCCAACATTATTTGCACCTCGATGTGTCGACAGGATTCCCCGGGAAGGCAGACGCTCCAAGCATGGCTGAAAATGCGCTTCGACCCCACTCGAGAAGAAGCTCTCCGCAATTTGTGCTAGCCGAGCGGCGCGATTTTCGAACGTAATGCGTAACGCGCGGCGCAGGAGCAAGAGCGAAGTGATGCTGGAGTTTGTATCCACCGGTAATTGGTACGCTACGGTGTCTAGTAGCTGGGAATCTACTGACCGGTGGGACAGTCTTCGTTCAAGGACTCAACGTTCTAGGAGATTTTGGGATGGAGAAGAAACCAGAGCGCGTGGACATGTCCTGAAAACTGGCGTAAACACTGGGTTTCGCAGGTAATTAGCTATTTTGTTTTGGAGTCGTGCTTGGGAAGGGCGAGTTGGGCGGACTTGCGGCGCCAGACTTTCCAGCCATCCAGTGTCGCTTTGAGCATGGCTTTCGCGGCTTTGTGGAGCCACTTGCCTTTGCGCTTAGCGAGATCGCGTTTGAGGTCGGGAATGGCGCGCTTGGAGCCCAGGTGGATATTGGCCGTCTCCCAACCCATGGAGTAGAGGAGCTTACGCTCGTCTTTGTCGGTGGGAAGCGTGTTGATGGCGATGTGGCAGCAATCGGGGCCGAGGCGGCGGACGATCCAGTGACCGGTGAAATGGACGTAAGGATCGCGAATGCGAATGGCGTCATTGATGATCTTGGAGCAGAGAATTTGCGAGGTGTCGCGGTGCTGTGCCCAGATCCAGGCGGAGGGAGTGAGCTGCTTGGCTTCGCGAACGATGTGGGCGCCGTGCCAGGCGGCGAGTGCGAGGACCCGGGGATGGCCGAGACTGCCGAGGCCAGCGATGCGGGATTTTAGTTCAGGATGAACTTCGCGAATGGGCATGCTGCCGTGCAGGAGTTTGCGCACTTCTTCGGGGATGGGCCCTTTGTATTTGGGAGCCGATTCAATTTTTTTCCAGAAGACGACGGGGTCGCGGAGCTTGTTGAGGGCGAGTAGACGAAGCCAGCGATGATGTTCCGCTAAGACGAAGGGCGCTCCGCCCTTGGCAATGGAGTCGCGATAACCCTGTTCAAGGGCGTCGTAAGCTTCTTTGCGCGTCAGGGAAAGATGATCTTCTTTCATGGCGAGGTAGGCGCTGGTGAGCAGGCGCACGAGGTCGACGGTGTAGGCGGCGGGCCAAGCTTCGTCGAAATCATTGACGCCCCAGATGAGGCGGCCTTCGATGTCGCGCCAGGTGCCAAAATTATCGACGTGAAGATCGCCGACCGCGAGGAGGCGAGTGGCGCGGGAGAGATCGGGGCAGACGATGGGCCAGAGTTGCGTCCAGCGGTAGAAGGTGGCTCGCAGGAATTGGAAGGCGTCCTGGCGCATGCACTGATGTTTCAGTTCGAGGTCGGCGCGCAGGAGATGGATGTGGTGGGAGACCCAGCGTTCGTAGTTCTGGGTGGATTGGACGGTGTTGGGCAGGTTTTTCGCGGCGGTCATTTTTGGTGCGTTGGACTCCTTGCGTAAACCCAAGAGAAGAGGGATTCCTCACTTCGTTCGGAATGACGGTGTTTTTATCGGGTTTCTAATGCGATGTCATGGCCTAATTATTCAAAAAATTGAGAAGAGTTAGGTGCGCGCGTGGGCTGCGGCGGCGTGCAGGCGCGACTCGTAAATTGGGAAGCGGGCGGCGAGATCGGCGACCTGCTTGCGAACTTTTTGCTCGACGGCGGCGTCGCCAATGTGACTGACCACTTCGGTAACCCAGTTGCCGATGAGGGCCATTTCCGCTTCTTTCATGCCGCGCGTGGTGACCGATGGGCTGCCGAGGCGAATGCCGCCCGCCTTCATGGGGGGCAATGGATCGAAGGGGATGGCGTTTTTGTTGACGGTGATTCCGGCGCGGTCGAGAGCTTTTTCTGCATCGCTGCCGGTGACGCCACGGGAATGCACGTCGACCAGGAAAACGTGATTGTCGGTGCCACCGGCCACGACGCGGAAACCGTGACTGGCGATGGAACTGGCGAGCGCTTTGGCGTTAATGGCGACTTGCTTCTGATATTCGCGGAAGGAAGGCTCCATGGCTTCTTTCAGGCAGACAGCTTTGGCGGCGATGGTGTGAACCAGCGGGCCACCTTGCGTGCCAGGGAAAGTAAGCTTATCGATTTCCTTGGCGAAGGCGGATTTGCAAAGCACCAGGCCGCCACGCGGACCGCGCAAGGTTTTGTGCGTGGTGGTGGAGACAATGTCGGCGTGAGGGATGGGGCTGGGATGAACGCCAGCGGCGACGAGTCCGGCGATGTGCGCCATGTCTACGAAGAAAAGAGCTTCGACCGCTTTGGCAACTTTGGCGATGCGCTCGAAATCGATGATGCGGGAATAGGCGCTGGCGCCAGCAACGATCATTTTGGGCTTGTGCTCGTGGGCCAGCTTTTCGATTTCGTCGTAGTCGATCTGCTCGGTGTCCTGGCGAACGTGATATTCGGTGAATTTGTACATGCGGCCAGAAAAGTTGAGCGGGTGGCCGTGAGTCAGGTGGCCGCCATGTGCGAGGGCCATGCCGAGGACGGTGTCGCCGGGCTTCAAGACCGACATGTAGACGGCCACGTTGGCGGAGGTGCCGGAGTGGGCTTGCACGTTGGCGTGTTCCGCGCCGAAAAGTTCCTTGGCGCGATCGATGGCAAGCTGTTCGACTTTGTCGGCATATTCGCAACCGCCGTAATAGCGTTTGCCGGGATAGCCTTCGGCGTATTTGTTGGTGAAGATCGAGCCCATGGCTTCGAGGACAGCTTCGGAGACGAGATTTTCTGAGGGAATCAACTCGAGGCCGGTGGCTTGACGGCGCGCTTCGTCGCGCAAGAGATCGGCAATTTGCGGGTCGACGACATCGAGCGGACGCTGCATTCTCTGGTTGGCTTCAGTAGTCATGCGAATCTCCTGCCTCGGAAATGGGAATGGGAGAATTGTACCTTGGAACGGGTTTAGGTGAATGAAAAGGAGGAGCGATAAAGAGCAAGGCGGAAAAAGGAAAAGATCTCGGTTAAGAGCTAACGCTACGCTACAACGTGGCGGCCTGATTATTGTTTTTGGCGTTCGTCGAGTTCGATGAGGTGGATTTTTTCGATGCGGCGTTCGTGGCGGCCGCCGGCGAAGGGCGTGTTGAGAAAGGCTTGGACCATTTCGATGGCCTGCGGACCGTTGACGACACGCCCACCGAAGGCCAGAACGTTGGCGTCATTATGTTCACGGGCGAGTTTGGCAGTGCTGACATCGTGAGCCAGAGCGGCGCGGACGCCAGGGACTTTGTTGGCCGCGATGGAAATCCCGATGCCAGTGCCACAAATGGCGATGCCAAATTCATCCTGGTGGGACGTGACACGTTCGCCGACGGCTTTGCCATAATCGGGATAATCGACGGATTCTTCGGACCAGGTGCCGAGATCGTCGACGGAGTAGCCGGCATTTTGCAGGAATTGGCGAACCGTTTCTTTGACCGGGAATCCGGCGTGATCGGCGCCGAGGGCAATGCGTGGCTTGCGAGAAGTGTCGGACATGCCCACCTCGTGGGGGGGATTCTAACGGAGAGTGGGTGGGACCGCAATTGGTGGAGACGGGAAGAAGTCGAGGGCCCGGAGGAACAAGGAGAACATCGCAAAACGACGCGTGGATAAGTGAACGTGTTGCCTCGATCCCTCCACTACGAACTGGCAAAGGGCGCCAGTTCTCCGGTCGGGATGACAGCGGGCAGTCAGACGCGGCGACTGCGCTTCGCCGCAAAAGGCAACGCCCTTCGTAAGGAGCAGAAATTGTTGCTTAGTGGATGTCTACTTCGTGAAAGCCTAAGCCTTGCAACATTCCGGATAGGGTGCTGCGGGCATTATCGGCTGCGGTTCTGAGGATGCCGTCTTGC
>JBAVNY010000290.1:0-2657 GCA_049691535.1 Candidatus Acidiferrum sp. | reverse complement strand
GACAATGGGTCCGAATAGAGAAACGGCGGTAGCTGGGCGCTCTTCAGAGTTTAAACCCCACCAACAAAAGTGCACGTAGGTTAGTGGTCCGTTTGCAGGAGTGTCAAGGCAAAAGTAAGGTTGTAAGCTGAAGCTGTGGAAGAATATACGGAATTCGGTAGCACACCCTGGACCTCGAAAACGCATCGATTAACCGTCAAATCAAAATTATCGTTGGTAATGATTTGTGCCGCGAGAAATTGTCTTGTGAAAGCTGCACAATTCCCGCTGATCTTGGGGAATCAGTCTGACCTTTCGCGGTTTTAGGTTTTTAGGCGCGCAAGGATGATGAGCACGATGCCGGCCAGAAAGCACGCGAACATGGAGCCGATAAGTTTGTTGGTACCTGCCGGAGCGCTGCGAAACTCCTTCCAGATGAATACGCCCCAGAACGCGGCGATCATGGTTGCGCCCTGCCCTAGGCCATAGGAAATTGCGAACCCGGCTCTTCCTGAAGCGATGATGTTGAAGGACATGCCTATGCCCCAGATGATGCCGCCAAGTACTCCGGTCAAATGGGTGCGGAAATCTCCTTTGAAGTAGTCGGAGAAGGCTACGGGCTGTCCGACGAAGGGCTTCTTCATCACCATGGTGTTCAAAACAAAATTGCTCAGGAAAATGCCGACAGCGAAGACGAATACGGCTGCGTACGGCCCCAACTTGCCCGGCATGGGCATCGTGAAATCCGGATACATGGAAGCGGCAACGAAGCGATAGAAGAAGCCCATGAGCAGGCCGCAGGCTACCGAGAGCACGAGACCCTTGGTGCTAACCCCTGCGGCACTTCCCGGAATCTTGCGGTAGGCGGTGGCGTCGAGAATGATCGCCATCACGACCAGGGCGACTCCACCGAAGAGCAGTGCGGGGTTGCCTATGGGGTCGGCGACATAATTCACTACGACGCCCAGGACGAGCGCGAGGCCGATGCCGACCGGAAAGGCAACGGCCATGCCAGCGATGTCGATTGCGGCGACGAGAAGAATATTTGCGGCGTTGAAAATCGCTCCGCCTAAAAGCGCGGAGAGAATGCTGGACGACGAAGCCTGTTGTAGATCAGCGACAAACGGGCGTCCTTCCGTTCCATTGCTGCCGAGCGTCAAACCCAGAATTAGGGTCAACAGCAACACACCAATGGTGTAGTCCCAGTAAAAAAGTTCGAAGCGCCAGCCTTTGCGAGCCAATTTCTGGGTGTTGGCCCACGAACCCCAACACAACATGGTGATTACACAGAAGACAACCGCCCATGGATAACTTTGCAAAACGAACATTACGGCTCCTTTGTGGCCTTGCGTATCAGCCGAAGCGCAGTTTGTTACGGATTTCCGCCGCGTTTGGTCCATTCGGCTTCAAATTGCGCGCGGGTGGGAAAAGATTTTTGGGTGCCAACGCGGGTGGTGGAGAGAGCGGCGTAAAGATTGGCGCGCGTTAGTGCATCGCGTTCGGACAAACCCTCGGCGAGAAACACCGCGAAGCTGCCGATGAAGGCGTCGCCCGCTCCGGTGGTGTCGACGGGTGTAACGGCGAATGGGGCGAACAGTTTGGATGAATCGTGTGCAGCCAGGAGTGAGCCGCGACTGCCGAGGGTGAGAATCACGTTGTTGAAGCCTTTTTGCAGTAACGCGGCAGCACATTTCTTGGCTTCTTCGACGGAGTGCACGGGAATTCCGGTAATTGTTTCGGCTTCGCTTTCGTTGGGAATGAAATAGCTGGCGGCAGAAAGATCGGCGAGACTGGCGGGAAGGGCTGGCGCGGGATTCACGATGCAGCGAATTTTGTGTTTATTGGCGAAGCTGACGGCGTAGTAGATGGTATCGAGTGGAATCTCGAACTGCAGCACAATGGTGTCGACACTCTTTAGGGCACCGGCAGCCGCGTCGATATCGGCGGGCTTCAGCGTATCGTTCGCGCCCTTCACCACGATGATGCGGTTCTGTCCGTTGGGCTCCACGAAAATTGGCGCTACACCGCTCGAAACGCCATCGACGATGCGCACGTGGGTGGTGTCAATGCCCAGCGAGTTGAAATTTTTGATCGTAGCTTCGCCGAACAAATCGTTGCCCAATTTTGCAACCATTAAGACGTCCGCGCCGCAAAGTCGCGCCGCTACTGCCTGATTCGCGCCCTTACCGCCGAATCCCAGGTCAAATCGCTGGCCAAAAATTGTTTCGCCGGGACGCGGGAAGGTATCGCTGAACGTAGTGAGATCCACATTCGCACTGCCAATCACGGCAATGCGCGGTAACGTTGTCATGGGTTTCCCCTGGTGAGCGTACGCGCGAAAGTATACTACCTGCCGGTAATCGGCAAGCCCGTAACGAAGCGGGCGGCGAATCAAGTGACAACTGACGTAATGTCGCAGCTGCGTGTCGCAGCTGCGTTGACGAGTATAGAAGCGGATGTTAGGCTCGCACTTCCTTTTCACTGGCATGCGCGCCGTCGACCTCATTCGAAAAAAACGCGATTCCGGGGAGCACTCCCGCGCGGAAATCGATTATCTGATTTCCGCGTACACGCGCGGTGACATTCCTGATTATCAGATGGCGGCGTGGCTGATGGCGGTGTGGATTCGCGGGCTGAGTGCGATGGAATCCGCGGCGCTTACCGAGGCGATGCTGCAT
>JBAVNY010000289.1:0-1500 GCA_049691535.1 Candidatus Acidiferrum sp. | reverse complement strand
CGCCAGTTCCCAGATCGCCCGGACGCAGTGGTCTTCGTCCACCAGCTTCTCGACATCCATACTTCGAAGAATAAGTTGTTGGCGATTAATCGAAACCAGGCGAGGAACTGCGGCAGGCTCGTTCGTCCAGCAGCGCTCAGCAATTTCTTCACACGTTCCGGACGGAACGTTTTCCATCTTTGACGACGGGGTACCCGTGGCGCGTCGATGCTGTACAAGTATATTGACGTAATGATACACTGTGGTTATGTGTGGCAAGCTGATTGAGTCGGCGGAGCATCCGCGGTGCCGGCGGACGTTTGCGGATGGGCGGCGGTGCCGGCTTGCGGCTCATCCTGATCATGATGGGCTTTGTTTTGATCACGGGACGCTGAGCCAACGGGCATCGCGGCGCGACAATTTTCTGCGCGAATTGCAGCCGCTCTCGAAGTTGGGATTCACGGAGAACGACTTTCAGCACGCCATTTCGGCGATTGAGCGCGGGCAACGAGCGCGGCGTGTTGCGCCCAGCAGGGCAACTGTGCTGAAGCAAGTCGCTCATATGCTGGTGCGCTCCGAACAGATGGTGGCCCAGGAAGAATTCCGGGCGGGCTGCGGGCCGCGGTGGGAACGTGCGCGCAAACTGATTGACGATTGGGATTCGGCACGTACCACGCAAGCGACGAAAGCGAATCCAAGTGACGCTGCATGATGCTGACGCGATAAGTCTAGTGCCTGCCGCACTTGTACCCGGGTCCTTGCTAACGTATTTGTTCTCAAATGCTTCCGAGCTAGGTGTGGGGGTGGGGAGCTATTATCGTTAACCACGCCGGGCCGGGTACGCCGATGGCTGCGTCCTATGACCTGCAACCCATTGCGCTGGCTGAGCCTTGGTGCCACAATTCCCACTTAGTGGGAAACACGGACGCTTCTTGCGGTGTCTAATAGGAAGAGCGGACGTGGGTTGGGGATCGCTCCCGACCGGAACAGCCGAGGCAGACCGTGTCCGATTGGGCTAGCGCCCTATCTTGGGGCCGTGACGAGTCTGAACTTGTAACCGAGTTACAAGCTGGCTCGGAGACCGCCTTCGACTGGCTGGTCACTCATTACCACGGACCCGTCTATAACCTGATCCTCGGCATGCTAGGGGATACCTCTGACGCCGCCGATTCCGCTCAGGAAGTTTTCTTGAAAGCGTTCAAAGGCATACGCAGCTTTCGCCAGGGCAGCTCGCTAAAAACCTGGCTCTATCGCATCGCGATTCGCGAGGCGCTGAATCATCGGCGCTGGTTTAAACGCCACCTGCAGAAAAACATTTCGCTCGATGCGGAGCCTGCCGAGGGTTGCGCGCGGCTGGACATTGAAGATCTGAGCGCGACGCCGTTTGATTTGCTGGCCGCGCACGAAATTCAAGTGGCGGTGCAGGGCGCGCTGCAGCAAGTACCGGACGTGTTTCGCAGCGCGGTGATCCTGCGCGATTTGGAAGGATTGAGCTACGAGGAAGTAGCGGAAGTACTGGAT
>JBAVNY010000288.1:0-1756 GCA_049691535.1 Candidatus Acidiferrum sp. | reverse complement strand
GGTTAAGGCCCGTTGGCGATAGCTGGCGTTGGTGTTGTGCCTCGCTGAACGCGCGAAAGCCGCCCGGATGTCCCCCGCGGCTCGCACGTTGCGTTGCGATGTGGTGCGCCGCGTCGCGTGGCGGAACGTTAATGCGCCGAGGCGCGCCGCGTTGCCTACCGTAACGTCGATAAGTCCTACGCCTCCCATCGACTAAGCCAACATGGCTGGTCGCGAGGCAACTTCAAGACAGCGCTGCTGTCGTAGTCGCCATCTCTTTCGAATCGCGTCGCGCCGAAAAAGCCGCGACTGCTGGATCGCCGCACCACTATCGCTCATTTATTAGATCATTACCCTAAGAGAAGACCGCACAGCCCTCGACATGGTACGCTTCGCGGAAATGAACCTGAAGGGGAGAGTGACATGTCAGACCCAAAAATGACGATGGAAGTGCCCCCACAAGTACGCGACTTCGCAGTAAAGAGCGTCGACCAAGCTGAAAGAGCAATTTCGTCATTTATGGAATCGGCAAGCAAATCCGTTGCTATGGTCCCGAGTCCGATGAATGACGCAGCACAACAGGCACTTGCAATCACCGAGAAGAACCTGAAGGCAGCCTTTGAACATGCGCGTAAATTAATGAATGCCAAGGACATAACCGAAGTGATGCAACTGCAAACCGAATTTCTGCGAAATCAGTTTGGTATTGCAACAGAACAAACCAAGCAGATGAGCGGTGGAATTGCTTCCCCCGGGGGAGATGTTGCGAAAGAATAGCCTGACTTGATTTAGCAACTCACGCCGCCGCGCGGTTTATGGCGACGGTCATCGAGGCCATCGCTTTCGCCTAATGTCCGCCTGGGCGTCGTCGTGGCGATGTCCGCGCTACGTCTGGTTTGCCCCCGAGAGCGGCAAGCGGAACACCTGACGTCAACCGAGATACCGAAGCGAACTGTCCAACGATCGCCATGAACGCCGGCGAGTTTGGGCAGGCGAACCAATCGGACCACCATGTCCTCTAGCTCCAACACCATTATCGCCAAGAAAGCCCGCACGAAGGCCGAGGCGGATTTTGCCACTTGGCTCATGATGGCCAAGCTCGGTGGTTTCGATGACCTTCCGTCAAACGCACAGAGCTTTCTCACTGACTATCGAACCCGGCTCGAGACGATGAGCGAGGCCGAGTCCACGGCCCTGGCCGTTCGCGAGGTCTACAGCGCTTATTACAGCGAGATGGGAGGCGTGGGCGCGGCGCCGGAACCAAAGGCTCGCACACCAACAGAGGGCAAAGCCGCGCGGTTCCAGAGACGGCCTAAACCTCAGCCCGTTCTATCGGCTGCGCGCCATTTGACGAGGCCAACGATCCGAAAATCCCTCCCGGCACTGCTGATTTTCGCGAGCATGGTGGCTCTGATTGTCGCATATAGATTTCTGACGCAGTAACACCGCCCGCGGATTGTGTGCGGGGACGAAGTGCTGCTCACAGCAACCGCGCGGAACCTGGGGCGACTCGCCAAGCTTCTTTGCCGTGCCCCGCCAGCTATAGCGGCGGACGCCTCGTATGACCTCCGCATCTACAAATACGCGATGTCCGCGACGTCCGTTTTTCCCCTGACAGCGACCAAATAGCGCACATCGCTGCACTTCGCATTTGGTAGAGTCGAGGATGGGCGCGGTAGCTTAAGCCATTCGGCAACGCTCCGTTTCCCATCCCCGCTCATCGAACCGGACGTGCCGATCTCCGGCATCCGGCTCTCCGACTGGCTTCACCGCGAGG
>JBAVNY010000287.1:0-20772 GCA_049691535.1 Candidatus Acidiferrum sp. | reverse complement strand
CGATAAAGCCGAGGAGATCGCGAATCGGATACAGCCAGAATTGCCTCAGAGCGACAGGGTCTCGCACTGTGCCCCAGCCCACCACCCAGGATTCAACGATGCGGTTGATAATGGCGGCGGCAAGCAGAGCAACACCCAAGAGTGGTCTGCCCATTAATGATGCAGCGACAAAACCAAGCAGGCCATAAGGTATGGCAAAGATCAGACCGCTACCCAAGTGACCTTTGGGGCGCGAAAAGCGCGTGGATTTGGCCCAACGCAACTGGCTATCCCACATTTTGTCGAAAGATTTTTGACTGACGATGTGCTTGATGGCGTGATGAGACAAGACGACACGATAACCGGCTTTATCGATCAATTGGCCAATGACGAAGTCATTGGCAAAATATTCGGCAGAGACCTGATAGCCGCCAATTCGTTGCAAAGCTTGTTTTTTTACCGCAATGGTCGGGCCCAAGCCAAATTTAATACCTTCGAGAAGATTCACAACGAGAACGCCAGCAGCCATCTCCACAGACATGCCGATAGCGGTCAGGCTGCTCCAGAATCCTGCTGAGTTCTTCCCGCGGTAGACACAGGTAACCATTCCGACTTTAGGATCTAACAGTGGAGCGACCACTTCTCGCAAATAATTTGGCGTAACTTCCACATCGCTATCACTGGTTACCAGGATTTCGTACTGAGCGAGATCAGCCAAGAGGTGAAAAGAGTAAGCGGGGGGATTTGGCCATGGCGGCGTCCCTGTCAGGAGTATCCGGCAGGAAATATTTGGATATCGCGCACTGACTTCACGGACGACGGTCAATGCCTGGTCTTCCGGGTCCTCGGCAGCGAACAGGATTTCATAGTGGGGATAGTCCTGACGAAAAAAACTCTCGATATTTTCTTTGAGTTGAGCTTCAAGACCGTGGACCGGCTTTAATAAGGAGACTGGTGGAAATTCGGGAATCGCGGATTCGATGCGCTTCGCTTGACGCTTCTGCCGCAGGAAACGGCAAAACCCGAGAATCGTCAGAAGTAGGAATATGGTGGATGTCAGCGTTCCAAATAAAGCCACACCCAGAAGCAAATCAAGAATCAGCACGGCATCCCCTGTATCGGGGCGTCTCGTTCTCCGCCTCGTAACGACCCTGTGGATACATAGAATAGCATGTACACTTACGCGCTAATACAATCCCGGTGGGTAGCGTGGAGTTTGTACCGAGGAAGAGCGTGGGGAGGATCGGCAAAGAATAATTTGCGCATGCTAGACTAAATATTGATGGCTCACTCATACAGTGCGCTACCGCACTGTTCGCTCCGGGGCTCTTCGCTCGCATGAATCGTTCGCTCGTTCAAAGGTTTTGGCCTGCTGCTCTTGTTCTTTCCCTCCTTTGGCTTTGCGTCTATGGGCCAGGATTATTTCATCCTTTTCTTTTCGATGATGCGGATGGATCTCATGCTGAAGCTGGGCGCGAAATTTTGGTTCGTCACGATTGGGTGACGCTGCATCAGGACGGAATCCGGTATCTGGAAAAGGCACCACTTCCCTACTGGGGCATGGCGGCGGCGTTCAAGATGTTCGGCGTCGCTGAGTGGTCCGCCCGCATCGCGCTGCATTTAAGTGTGCTATTTCTGGCGGTCCTTCTGTATCAATTCGGCCGGCGTTTTCTGACGCCTCTGGCGGGGTTTTGGGCTGCTGTTGTGTTTCTGACATCATGCGGAGCTTACATTTTTACGCGCATACTTATTCCTGACGTCGCCGTGGGATTGTGGATTGGAATGGGACTTTATTTTTTCCTTGATGGGTGGCAATCGGGAAATCCATCGTTGCTTAGTTGTTGGGGATTGGCAGGTACGATTGCGCTTAATGTTCTGACCAAGAGTCTTATTGGGATTGTGTTTCCATTCGCCATTATTTTTGTCTTTCTTTTGCTGGTAGGCGATCTTCGCCACATTTTGAAGATGCGCCTGATTTCCAGCACGATCGTGTTGCTGGCGATTGCCGCGCCGTGGCACATTGTTGCCGCACTGCGCAACCCGCCTGCAGGAGCGAGCAAGGGGTTTCTGTGGTTCTATTTCGTTAACGAGCAGTTTCTCCGTTACTTAGGAAAGCGTTATCCAGCCGATTACGGAACCGTGCCCATTGGGTTGTTCTATGGGCTGCTGTTTATCTGGTTTTTGCCGTGGAGCGCATTTCTACCGCAAGCGCTGGCGCAAGTCCGGCTTCGCCTTCCCAGAGTTGCCAGCGTGAGGCGATCCCAAGAAACTGTCCTTCTTTTGTTGTTCTGCTGGGCAGCGGTGATTCTGCTGTTCTTCAGTTTTTCGACGCGGCAAGAATATTATCTGGCTCCGACGCTGCCGGCGTTCGCGCTGCTGCTGGGTAATTGGCTGGCGCGCGAAGCGGAGGCTCCGATCGGTTCGGCGATTGCACGAAGGGGGCGCATTTCAGCTACGGTGCTTTTGGTGGTCGGACTGGTTGCCGCGACGGCTGCGACTACTTTTGCGCTTATCTCACACGCACCGTCGCCGGGCGTAGAACTGGCCGACCTATTGAACAGCAACGCAGATTCTGACGTTTACAAACTTTCCATGGGCCATTTTCTCGATCTGACGGGAAACGCGATGAGCCTATTCCGCGTGCCGCTGATTGGCACTGCGCTGGCCTTTTCCGTTGGTCCACTGCTCAACTCGCTGTTCCGCCGGCGAGGCAAAACGCAAGCTGCGAATTGGGTTTTGGTGGGCATGGTACTGGTCTTTCTTGAGTGCGTACACATTTCTATTGGCGTGTTTGCGCCGGTGCTTGGGTCGAAGCCGCTGGCCGTTGCCATCGAGCTTCAACTACAGCCTGGCGAAGTGATTGTCTGCGATGGAGAATACGCGAACGCCTCTTCCGTAAACTTCTACACACGACAGCAAATGTTCATTTTGAATGGCCGTATCAATGGCCTGTGGTATGGTTCGCTGTTTCCCGATGCGCCGAGGATATTTTTAGACGATGAACAGTTTGCGCAAATGTGGACAGGACCTGGCCGCGTTTACTTCGTTACCGGAGATGAAAAAAAACAGGGCTACCTGGAGAAGAAATTAGGTGCGTTCTATCCGCTGGCGAAGGCGGGTGGCAAATTTGTGTTTAGCAACCGGCACAACAACGCGAACCTGGAACCAGAGCGGCAAAACTCGGCAGCGAACTTGACTAGCCGGTGATCAGCACTAAAGTTACGCCAGCGCAGACCATCAGAACACCGACCCAGCGCTTGACGGTCACGTCTTCCTTCAGCAGGTATTTAGCGCCGAAGGTACCTACCACGTAATTGAAGGCGGATGCCGGAATCACCAGGCTGATGGGCGCCCAGGAAAGCAAAATGAGAAGCGAATAGAAGGATACGGCCAATAGCGGGACGGCTATCCAGATCCACCCATTGCGCGCAGCCTTGGCTAAGAATCGCAGTAATTCGCGGGGGCGGAATCTTTCTGGTTCGCCGACCTGCTTCATTCCATAAGTCATGGCGATTTCGCCGCCGGTGCTGCAGCAGATGAAAAAGATCAGCATCAGCAAAATGCGGATCATGGAGTCACCGTGTTCACGTTAGTGGTGGTGCTGGGTTTGGTCTGGCCAACCAGGAGCACGCCTACACAAATTAGAACGACGCCCACCCAACGCTTGGCATTTACGGCTTCATGGAGGATCAGGACGGCGAGCAACGTCTGGACGGCGTAGCCGAAGGCACCGGCTGGCATAACGTAGCTGTAATCGGCCCAGCTGACTGCGGTCATGTAGCTGAGCGTGAATCCAAGCAGGAAGAAAATGCCCAGCCAGATGGTTCCATTGAAGATTGTGGCGAGCAGGGCTTGCCACAATCCGTTGAGCGTGACGTGGACTGCCCCAATTTGCAGCATGCCACGTTTCAGCATGAGGTCGCCGACGTTGGCGCACACCACCATGAGCAAGACCATGACTAAGGTCTTGAGCCTGATTCTATGCTCGTGCTGCATTTTTGTGCTGGTTAGTCGTTGCCGCTAGCGGACGGCATTTCAGGAACGGACACCACGCGGCTTGGGGTATCGCCGCCTTCGCGAGCCCATTTGAGGCGCTCGGAGCGCAATTTCAGGAAGTCGGTAGCCTCGTGATACAGGCGCTTGCGCTCGTGGCTGTCCCACAAGGCTTCCTTCACGATGCGCCACACGACCTTGGGACGGAAATAATAGTCATCGTAAAAGCGGGTGACGCCAGCCATCATCTCTGCCTTAGAAAGATGAGGGAACTCGATGTGCGGCAACTGGTGACCGCCCTTGTCGGCGAGAGCTTCTACGCGGAGGAAACCCTGCTTGGCCATCTGATCGTGCAACTCCGTGCCCGGCATGGCGTGGGCGAGGGAAACCTGGATGGTTTCGCAATCCAGTTCCTTGGCGAAATCGATGGTTTTGTTGATGGTTTCCTTGGTTTCGCCCGGCAAACCGATAATGAAGTCGCCGTGGACCTTGATGCCAACCTTGCGGCAGTTCTTCATGAACTCGCGAGCCATTTCGACGGTCGCGCCCTTTTTGATGTTCTTGAGAATTTGCGGATCGCCTGATTCAAAGCCAACGATGAACAAGCGAGCACCGCCATCGGCCATGGCTTTTAGTTCTTCATACTTGCTGTGGCAACGGGCGGTGCAAGACCACTGGAATTTCAGTGGTTTAAACTTCTGGCTCATTTCGATGGCACGATCCTTACGGATGTTGAAGGTATCGTCGTCGAAGAAGATCTCTTTCATCTGCGGGAAGTATTCAATGGCGTTTTTTACTTCCTGCACCACGTTGTCAACCGAACGCACACGCCACGCATGTCCCGAGACGGTTTGCGGCCACATACAGAAGGTGCAGAGTGCCGGACAGCCACGCGAACTATAGAAGGAGACGAACGGATTCAGGAGGAAAGGCACATTATAACGATCAATCTGCAGGTCGCGCTTGTAGATATCGGTGGCGAACGGCAACGCATCCAGTTCTTCGGTATGCAATTGAGGCCGAGGCGCATTGTGAACGATCTTGCCATCCTTGCGGTAGCTGACGCCCAAAATGGATTCGAGCGGCCGGCCATGCGCGAATTCGGTGACAGAGTGGTCAAACTCACCGCGAGTGACAAAATCGATGTCCGCAGTAGTGTTCAGAGTTTCGTCGGGCTTGATGTGTCCATGAGGGCCGACGAACGCGACTTTCAAGGATGGGTTTACTTCCTTGATTTTGCGAAGCAGCTTGACGTCGCTTTCGAAGCCAACGGTCGACGTGTAGAGAACGAGGAATTCGTAATCCTTGCAGATTTCGACAGTCTGTTGCCAGTTCACCTTGTGCGGTGAAGCGTCGAGCAAGCGACTGCCGGGAATCATACCCGCGGGGTAGGTCAGCCAAACGGGATACCAATAGGACTCAATCTCGCGCGTCGCGGGCCACCGCGAACTTGCACCACCGTCGAAGTTTTCGAAACTTGGCGGATTCAACAGCAAAGTCTTCATTACATCCGGCATTCGTCACCCTCAGCTAAATTGGACGTCTGTACTGCGCTGGCTCTCGAGCCACACCTAGCCCGCGTGAGCGGATTGCTAATCTCCCCAGCTAGTGTAGATAACAGTTTACCCGAGTTGGTTGCATCCGGGGATGGGTTTCTGCCAAAGGAGCGTAAGCTGCATCCAAGTGTTAAATACAGCATTGAGTGGGACTTGCGCGAGGGCTGGATCTTCCAGGTCGGAGCCGAGAATCGTGATCTAAAGAGGGCCTCAGGTCGCTAGAGCCTCATCGGTGGCGTCACCGAGGGTCTGCCAGATCTTCGGGAGCCATTCCTGATGCTCAGGTTTCATCAGCACCGAGCGCAAGCAAGTTAGGGTTGGCTGGTCCTTCTTCATACCTCCAAGATTGGCTGCGAAGAATTCGACAGGCAAAGTGGCTAGAGCTAAATGCAGGTTTCTTCCCGCTGCCGCTGCAAAGATCTTTCGCGCCAGAGCAGAGGATTCGCCCACACTCTCGGCTCGCGGAGCGAACACCACGATATCCAGCCCGGGCTCAAATGCAACCACAAAGCGCTGGTCGCTCTTCAGTCGGTGGTATAAATCTAAAGCTGCCGATCGGGAGGCTTCCAGGCCTTGCGCGAATTCTCCGTGCTTCTCGAGTGGCAAGAGTTGTTGGGTGGCCCAGAGGGCGACGGCTGCGGCTCCGGGGCGTGAGCACTCCAAGCTGATTTCTCCCAAATGGAGTTGGTTTGAGCTGAAGTAGGTGTAAGGCGACTCGTGCTTGTAGAGCCTGCCAACCGCCGGGTCGCGGAACAATACGCAGCCACATCCGTAGGGCTGTAACCCGTGCTTATGAGGATCGATGACGATAGAGTCGGCGTGGCCGATGTGTTCAAAGGCACGGGTGGCCTCTCTGCCAAGATTACTGGCGAGAACAAAGTATCCGCCGTAGGCAGCGTCGACGTGAATTCGGAATTTGAATTTTTCGCGCAGCTCGAGGATTTCGGCGAGTGGATCCACGGATCCTGTTGCAGTTGTCCCGAGGGTGGCAACTACGGTGCCGACGTTGCCTGCTTCCAAGCGGGTCCGCAATGCTGCCATGTCCAATCGTCCCCTTGCGTCGCAGGCTATGGTTTCGAACGGAAGCTTCAACACGCCGCTGATTCGCTGATGCGTGTAGTGCGCCTGTTCGCTCGCTACTATGGTCTTGCCGGGCGCTAATTGTCCCGCGACCCACAGCGCCTCGAGATTGGCCATGGTGCCGCCACCACACAAATGCCCGAGGTGCGCATCCCAGCCAAACATTTTGGCGAGCTGTGCGACGGCTTCTTTTTCCATCTGGGACGAAGCGCGTCCGCCATCCAGAGCGTGATTATTTGGATTGATCCATTGCGCCAAGGCGTAGGCCAGGCGGGCCACCGGATGCGGAGGCTTTAACATCTGTCCGGCATACATGGGATGAAAATAGGGGTAATTGTCTTGGAGACGTTCCGCCGTCGCCGCCAAGACATCGGCCATGCGCTCGGCGCCAGGTACCCGGACATCGTTTGCGGGAAGCGACGTAAATCCCGTTTCGAGCTTTTCCAATGCGTCGCGAAGTAATTTCAGGCTATCTTTTTCTAGCATACTTCGATGAATAGCTCCGCGCGAACGCAATTAATTATCTGATCACTTCACTGCAATACGCGATCTAGTTGTCCGGCGGTCCTAAGTAACTCCAACTGGGCCTGTTGCCGTTGAAAATTCGCATCCAAATACGTCATCCACTTTTCGTTCTCATCCAGGCGGGCACGTTCTACGTCGCGCAAATTGAGCTTCCCTTCCGAAAATTGCGATTGGACAACCGCCAGGTTCTGTTGCGAGAGTTGTAGTTCAAGCCGGGCTACTTCTTTCGCCGCATCCGCTCCCTGCACCCTTCGGGATTTCTGGCGCACTTCGGCGCTGACCTGAGTGCGCTGACTGGCGAGATTAATTTTTGCCGCTTCCAAGTTGGCTTTCGCGAGCTCTACGTTGGCGCGGGTTTTCGCGCTGAAGACAGGCATCTGGACGTTTACGCCGGCGTTCAAATTGTTATAGCGGAAGTCGGCTGGATTCCTTAAATACTGATCGTAATTATTAAATTTCGCCAGCACCTGATAGAGCGAAACGAGCTCAAGAGTGGGCCAATAGCCGCGCTTTTCACCTATCAGTCGAAATTCTTTACCTTTCACTTGGGACTCCGCGAGCAGGATACTCGGGCTGCTCTGGGAGGCCATGGCAATCAGGTTCGCGCCTTCTTGTTCTGCCGAACCTGGCAAATCTTCGGGCGTAACATCGATGGGTTGTTCTGCGGCGAGCCCCAATTGACTGTGCAGGTAAACTTCCAGCTCATCCTGCCGTCCCTCGAGCTGGAAAATACGTTGCACCACTTGGGCGCGGGTCAGTTGCGCCTTGGTAACTTCCTGCGGCAACTCGTATCCTTCGCCTTGCCGCTGCTGGGTAACTTCGACGATTTTGTCGGCGCTCTGCTTTTCTTTCTGAAGCAGATCGAGCACGTGGCGTACTTTCACTAATTCCAGATAGGCGCTGGCTACCCGAGCCATCACCAACTCGCGCGTTTGCTCCAGCAGTACGCGCTGCGTTTGCGCCTGCTCTTGCTGCTCTTTCCTCACACCGCGGAGAGGCTCATTCAAAACCTGTTCAGTGTAGGTCACGTTAAAGATGGAAGGCGCTTGGCCGCCGGGCGTGGAGGGAATGCCGTAGGTGTAGCCCGCACCAGATCCAACATAAAGGTTGGGCTTAAATTCGGAGCCGGTCACCACCGCGGTATCGTCGGCCACGCGGACCTGAAGCTTCGCCAGTTGGATATCCTTGCTGTTTTGCAGCGCCAATTCGATTGCCCGTTTGAGGGTGAGTGCAAACGGCGCACGGTCGGAGGTAGGCGGCGACGTTTCCGGCTGCTGGGCTCTCACCACACAGGCGTTTCCTGACAAACACAATAGGCCGCATGCCATCCAATGCTTCCAGGCAATCATGGTCCCTCCAACTTTGTCCCAGATTTCAGATCCGTGGCACGTGCAATGTTATTCGTAACGCAGCGATTCGATTGGCTCTAGCCGCGCCGCTTGATTGGCGGGGAGCCAGCCAAAAAAAAGCCCAGTCAGACATGACACCAGAAACGCCAGAATTACACTCATCGAGGAGATCGGTACGCGTAGATTTCCCGGCAGCAATTGTTGGACGAGAACCGGAATCGCCACTCCGATGAGAATACCGATGACCGCGCCGCCGCCGCTAATTAGAAAAGCTTCAATCAAGAATTGCCACAGAATTTCTTTGCGGGCTGCGCCAATCGCTTTGCGTATGCCGATTTCGCGGGTGCGCTCGCGAACGGTAACCAACATGATGTTCATAATCCCGACGCCGCTGATCAGCAGCGCAATCGCGGCGATCACGACCAACACTACGGTCAACGCGAGCGAGATGGTGTGGGCCGCATTTAGAATCGCGGTCAGCGTCTGGACATGATATTCCGCTTCGACTGGGTGACGGCTTTTCAGGAGGCGCTCCATGCGCCGTTCCACGCTTTCGACTTGGTCCGGCGTCGCTGCCTGCGCATAAATGGACTGCAGCACGTCGCTGCCAGTGTAGTAGCGCATCAGTGCGAGCGGGATCAGCACGGATTCTTCCTGCAATTCGGTCAGACCGTAGGTGGCAGAGCGCTCGCGAAAAACCCCAATTACCGTGAATGTCAATTCCTCCATGCGAATCGGACGGCCAATCGGGTTTTCTGATCCAAAAACACGTTGCGCCAGCTTATCGGTGATCAGGCAAACCTTGGCGTGAGTTTCGGAGTCCCCACCATCAAAGTAGCGGCCTTTCAGCACGATCAAGCGGCGAATCTGCTGGTAGCCATCGGTCACGCCGATTAAGCTGACAGGCCGCGTCCGCCCGCCCACTACAACGGTCATCGGTACGTCGGTGTAGCCTGCTGACGTGACCACGCCGGGTACGGTATTTCTTACGGCGGCCATGTCTTCAAGGGTTAAGCGATGGCTGAGCGGTTGAACTTTGTCAGGCGTCTTCACCATTTCTACCCAGACTAAGTTTGAGCCGACCGCTTCAATTTGTGAGATCACGTATTTCCTGCTGGTCAAGGCGACGGTAACAACCAGCACGATGGAAGCGCTCCCGATGATCACACCAATGGAGGTCAGCACCGCGCGCAACTTATTTGCTCGCAACGCATCCACGGCCACGGCGATCGCTTCGTTGAGGTGCATAGTCTATGAATTCCCGAGCCGCTTCAGGCCTTCCTGAGCTGGTTTGTATTTACCGTCTAATTTCAACGCGGCTTCATATTCGGCGCGTGCAGCGCTCATATTTTTTTCTGCTTCGTAGCCTCGGCCAAGCCAGTAGTGCGCATTGACTGGCGGCGGATCGCCGGGGTATTTTGGCGCGTCCTGCAGATATTGTTTCAGCAGCTTTTCTGCCTCGGCGGCTTTTTCCTTTTTCAAAATCAATCCGACCGCGCGATAAAAATTGACGCGTGGATCTTGCGGTGCTTGTGCCTGTGCAACTTCTACAACCGCCAAAACTTTTTCGCCCTGTCCACGCTGCGCAAAATAATCGGCAACGTCATACACGCGGTCCAGCGATTTCAGTTTGCTTTCGAGTGCTTTGGCAAACTCGGTATCTGCCGCGGCATAATCTTTTTTTACCGCCTTGCAATTTCCGGCCGCGTAGTGTCCTTCCGCGACATCAAGAGTCATTAGTTTCTGGATAATTGGTTGCGCCTTATCCTCGCCACCATTTACGACGGAAGGAGCAGTGCAGTCGTACTCCACAAGGTCCTGCGCGGCATCAAAGTTGTGTTCATCCAGTTGCACTGCGGTGTCGAATTCTTTTTGCGTCTTGCGGGCAAGACCGTAGGCACTGAACATCGAGGCGTGGTCGGCCTTCTCACCGTAAGCTTCGCCCAACCAGCGGTGGTACTCGGAATTTTTGGGATTAATGGCCACGGCTTTTTCGCCGCTGCTGACGGCTGCGTCAGTCTGTTTGAGTTGAAGATAGCACTTGGTCAGTAATAGTTCGACGTCACCATTGCTGGCATCTTTTCCAGCAGCGGATTTCAGCAGATCCACGGCCTTGGAACATTCACCAGCCTGGTAATACTTCTCGGCTTCTGCCGCCGGTGTGCTTTGCGATTGAGCCCAGGCACACGCGGGCAGCACCGAACACAGCAACAGTAACGGCCATGACTTAAAGCCCCGCTGCATCCTTCCCACTCCCCTGGTTGGAGGTATCCATATTCACTACTTTCACTTTCATGCCGTCGCGCAAATCCACATCGCCCGGTAGAGCCACGACTTCCTTCTCGCGCAATCCACTAATGACCTCATAACTGGTTGCGTCGGCGATGCCGACCTGGATCGGACGTTTTTCGAGAAAGTTTTCATCCTTCACGACGAACACAAATCGCCGCCCGTTCTCTGATTCGACCGCGCCTCGCGGGACGGCCACAACGTTGGGGCGTTCTTTTGCGTTAATGCGCACGTTCACATTCGTGTTTGGAAGTAATTCGAGCTTGTTGTTTTCTACCGAACAGAGCAGTTCGCCGACGCTGCGCGTGCCTCGCGGCACGACCTGCTTGGGAATAATCTCGGTCTTTCCCTGCCACATGCGATTTGGCAGGGCGTCCCAGGTAATCTTGACCGGTTCCCCGACTTCCAGTCCGCCCATTTCCGGTTCGTCAATAAATGCACGCACACGAACCTTATGCAGGTCCGCCATCTCTGCGAGCAGATCTCCGACCTTCACAAAATCGCCAGCCTTCACCGGCAGAGCGTACAAGGTGCCATCCACCGGAGCGGTAATTCTTCCCTGACGAACTTTATCTTCGAGAGCGGCGATTTCGCTCTGGGCCTGCTCGACTACCAGCGCCGCACGCGAAGCATCCAGATTCAAACTGCGATCGTATTCCTGTTTGACGCCGGTCAAACGATTCACTTCGGATTGCGCCTTGGAAAGGGCCAATTCATTGGCCGCAACTTCGTCCTTGGTCGCCGCGCCTTGTGCCACCAGACGTTGCAGCGCGTCGCGATTGTGCTTTTCTCGTTCCAATTCTGCGCGGGCATTCGCCAAATCGCCAGTTACTCTTGCCGCTTCTCCGGCACGTCCGCCGGCCTTGGCAGCGCGGAGTTCGTCTTGCGCACGCAAGAGGCGCGAGCGTGCTGCTGCGAGTTGCGCGGCCGCATCCTTAACATTCAATTGCAACAGCACTTGGCCTTTTTTAACGATTTCACCTTCCGAGGCGCCGACCTTCTCGACAAACGTGTCTAGCTGGGCGCGAATCGGATACGGAGTAATCGGTTCGACTTTGCCATTGCTGCTAATCGAGGAGACGATCGTCTGCCGCACCGGCGTGGTCGCCGAAATCTTTGCGACCGGCTGCCTGCCGCTCACCTTCACCAGAACAAACGCGATGATGGCTGCCAAACCCAGCAGCACCAGCACCCGGTTTCGAAGTAACTTCTCCATAGGTCCTTTAAATTCTCTACTTGGGCAACCACGAACTTCGTTTTCTGCTCACACCCGAAGGGATGCCGCTAGACAAATGGTACGTCTGTTTCGCTTTGGACGTGCAGGCCGAATCGAGGGCGGTTGACCGCTGCCTGCGATTTTATCAGCAGGCTTGGCAATTTCTCCACTAACATTCACCCGGAAGGTCTGTCCCCCACTGAGATGCTGGTGGATTACCGGGAGGATGCCGAAACCCGACTCCAGGACGACGTGTTAGAATCGCACGGTGAACGAAGCTCCGAAGCCTACACAGCCAGTCCCTCTGAATTCTGCAAACTCGGCGGATTCGACTGCCCCGGGGTTCCTGCACCGGGTGTGCATCCAGTGCAACAATATGTTCCGCGTGCCCTCCGACAAGTTTGATGCAAAATACTGTGCGAACTGCCACAAAGCTTAAAAGGGCAATTACTTCGACTCTCGGACTCTAACTCAGAGTAGCGCCTGAACTGGTAATCTTTTGACAGTCGGGCGCGTATTGATTCGCAGCGCGGTTGGCCCCTTTCTTTTCCCAATCCGGGAGGTTTCTGGTGATTGAAACTCGAGGTCTGACGAAAACCTTTACCGATAAAAAGCGAGGCAAGGTGCGGGCCGTCGACAATGTGAGCTTCGTCTGCAATCCCGGGCAGATCTATGGATTGCTAGGGGCAAACGGAGCGGGGAAAACCACGACATTGCGCATGCTGGCCACCATTCTTGAGCCTTCTGACGGTACAGCCATCGTTGCTGGTTACGATGTCGTCGATGCGCCGGAGAAAGTTCGGGCGAATGTTGGTTTTCTTTCTACGGCGACCGCTCTTTATCCGCGGCTCACGTCGCAGGAAATGGTGGAGTATTTTGGGCGCTTGAACGGACTGGATGAGGCGACGCTGAAAAAACGTCTGGACGAGATCTTCGAGCGGCTGGACATGAATTCCTTTCGCGATCGCCGCTGCGACAAGCTTTCTACCGGCATGAAACAGAAAACGTCTATCGCGCGCACGCTCATCCATGATCCGCAAGTGATGATCTTCGATGAACCTACCAGCGGACTCGACGTCATGACCGCGCGCACCATCATTGGGTTCATTCGCGAATGCCGGGATCGGGGCAAAACGGTGATTTTCTCTACTCATGTGATGAGCGAGGTTGAAAGACTTTGCGACGTGATCGGCATCATTCAATCGGGCAAACTTCTGGCCGAAGGCTCACTGGCGGAATTGCGGGATCGTTACCACAAGCAGGACCTGGAAGACATTTTCGTAGAAATTGTTACGCCGCTTTATGTTCCCGAGGAGGGCAACTGAATGTCTTTTCGCAATGTTGGTATTGTGTATCGCAAAGAATTGACGGAGGCGCTGCGCGACCGGCGGACGCTGATTTCCACACTGCTGGTTCCCTTGCTGTTGTTTCCCGTCTTAACGGCGGGTCTTGGCGCCGCGATTGCGTCGCTCATTGGCAAGGCGAAAGAAGAAATCCCTGAGGTGATGATTATTGGCGGAAGCGATTCGCCGCAAATCGTCGAAGGTCTGCAAAAGCTGAGCAAAATTAAGATTGTGCCTGCCACGCAGAATTACAAGGAACAGATCACGAATAAAGAGGTCCGCGCCGCCGTCGATATTCCGGCGAACTTTCAGAGTGGCCTTGCCGAGCAAAAATCGGCGACGGTCAAAATTTATGTTTACGAAGGGGAGATGAAGTCCGGCATTGCGGCAGCCCGGGTGGAGGAATATTTGAAGAATTTTCGGGATGGCGTGGTGAAGGACCGGCTGGCGGCTAAAAATTTGCCCACGACCGTGCTTACACCCTTCGACATCAAGCAGCAGAACGTGGCGCCACCGGAAAAAGTCGGAGCGACGGCATTTGGCGGGGTAATCGGCTACATGGTGATTCTCCTTTGTTTTACGGGCGGGATGTATCCGGGGATCGACTTGACCGCAGGTGAAAAAGAACGCGGCACCATGGAGACGATTCTTTCCAGCCCCATTTCGCGGATGCATCTGGTGCTCGGGAAATTCTTGCTGGTGCTCACCGCTTCGCTGGTGACCGCGGCGCTTTCCGTTACCTCTATGGGGATTTCCTTCGCGGTGCTTGGACACTTGCACGCATTTGATCAGGCGGGTAACGACGCGGCGCAACTGCAGATGCACATCGGACTGGCCACGGTGCTGTCGGTGTTTGTGATGGTTCTGCCGTTGGCGGTGCTGTTTTCGGCGCTGATTATGACGATTGCGCTATTCGCGAAGAGCTACAAAGAAGCCCAGAGCTACATCACGCCGATCATGATGCTGGTGATCATTCCTGCCGTCGCGGCGATGCTACCCGTGGATTTGAATGCCAAACTCGCGTTGGTGCCGATCTTGAATGCGAGTTTGCTGTGCAAGGAGCTGGTAACGGGGACGTATCACTGGAATTACATTGCTATCATTTTCTTCTCCACGTGCGTCTATGCCGCTGCGGCGCTGTTTTTGGCGGTAAAAATGTTTCAGCGGGAAGAAGTACTTTTCCGCAGCTAGTCGATTTGCACGCTCAGTTGAACTTTCCACTGGCGACTCACGTATCTCTAATACGAGGCTGTGAGGCTTATGCGCCCAGTAAGTCGACGCCTGATTCGTATTGTCTTAATTCTTGTGCTGTTCCCACCTTTGCTGGCGGCTGTAGCCGGTTGGTTTGTGGCCCCGACGTATCTGCACCCACCGCGCCGACAACTCACCGCTGATCTGATCAAAGAAGCGGACATCTCGTTCGACCAGACCAAGTCGCGACGCGAAGACTTCACGGTTCGCGCTCCAGACGGAGCTGTGCTGCACGGCTGGAAAGTACGTTCGCCTCAGTTCAACGTTGTGGGTTACCTGTTCGAGCGAGCGCGTAACTCTTCAACGGGAAGGGGTTTGGTGACATAGTCGGCGGCGCCCAAGCGAGTTGCTTCGACAGCCGAGTCAATCGTTCCATATTGGGTCAGCATGACAACGGCAATGTCTGGATGTGTCACGGACACTTTGCGCAGCAGGTCCAGGCCGCTGGTGCCGGGCAAGCGCAGATCGGTTAGAAGAATATCGACACAGGAGATTTCCATTACTTCCAGGGCTTCTTCACCCGTGCCCACATCTACGACCTTCAATCCGCACTCTTCAGCCACGGTACGGCAGACCTCGCGAACCTGTTCGTCGTCGTCAACGACCAAGAGGTGCACAGGCGACAATACTCTTTGCAATCGCAGGTTTTCTTCTAGCTCGAATGCTTGGGGAGTTCCTTGGAAGTTGGCGCCGAACACTCGGCTGGTCTGGGTGTCTGCCATGGACGAGGTTTCCTTACGCGGTAATTTTGACGGAGGCAGAATGGTCGGGAGCGCGAGGGATCTGCCGTGTCATTCCGGGAATGTAACTCCTCCCTTTTACTTCAAGATTTGTATATTGTTAAGTAGGTAATTATACATAAAGATTACGACGGGACTGTGCCAGAATGAAACGGAGGCCTTTGAAGAATTGTGCCGCGGTTTTATTAGTGTGCTAAGGGACGAGCGCGAGGCGCAGCATTCCTTCGCTTTGCGATCCAGCTATCACCTTGCCAGGCTGTTCCTCTGCCAAACCTGTGAAGTGACCTCGTTCGGCATCATGGTCGACGCGCTGCCAGGTAAGGGCGCGGTCCCGCGAGACATAAACTCCTCCGTTGCCCAGTGTGGCCACGAGTAATCCAGGCGCTTGCAGAACTTTCTCGACATTACCGGCCGGCAATCCGCCTTCGCACCTTTGCCAACTGATTCCCGCGTCGTTCGAAGCAAACAACCCGTGGTCTGTGGCTATAAGAATAATCTCTTGCTGTTCGGCAGAAATCCAGTTCACCTCCTGGACAGTTCCGGGCAAATCTCGCCAGGCCGCAGTCTTTCCCGAGTCCACCGAAACGCCGAGCTTGCTTCCGGCAACTACGTAAATGGTCTCGCCATCGCTTGCGGGCAGAATTGCTTTGACTCCAGTGACATGCGCGAAGGCCGGCAGACGAGCACAGCTCGCTTTCGGTGCACATCTCACGATGCTTCCCTGCACGGTCGTCCAAAGACTGTTGTCCGCGAACGCGATCGGGCCGTTGTCCACACGTGTTGCAGGCACCTTAATTGCTGCGCCGGCGGGCCTCGCTGTCTGCCTCGGTTTTCCCTTGGCCGGCGGCAGTAATAATTTCCATTCCGTCCAGCGATCTTTGCCGTCTTGCTGCGCCCAAAGCCGCGCATCGTGGGAGCACAACAACCAACCCCATGGACTTCCGTACACCTGAGACACCTCCGAAGGGTACAACTCCTTATCTTTATTTTTCCCGTTGCCAGCAATGAGTATGTGGAGAGGTGTCCATGTCACGCCGGCATCTTGACTCTCCAAAATCTCTTGCCCATTTCGTTCCAAGACGATTGCCAAATGGCTGAAATTTTTCCAAGCCCCTACCAACTGCTTCACAACGGAGTGAGTAAAACCTTCGTTGGCCGGCGTGAAACTTGCTGCTTCGTCCATACTAACTAAAATTCCCTGTGCTTCCGTTCCGATTACCAACAAACTGTGATTCCCTGGCGTATTGGGGAGAACAACTACGGCATTCACTACCCAATCTTGGGGCGAGACCAGTTTCCAGCTCTCGCCACCATCCTTGGTCGCCCACAAACCTTCAGTGGTCGCGGCGTAAAGAGCTTTTGCTGATTGCGGGTCCTGGACGATAGCTTGAGTCCGGCGCGCGGCGTAAGGAATGCCCTGCAATTTGGTCCAGGCCTCTCCGCGATTCTCGCTGCGATAAATTCCAGAACAGGCACTCAGGTACAGGCGCGCGGGATCGGTGGCATCCACCCGTAGACTCATAATGTCAGAATCGTCGATAAGGCCGGCCACTACGGGCTTCCAGGATTTGCCACCATCCACGGTCTTCCAAGGCAAATGATAGGTACCGGCGTAAATGATGCTTGGATCTTTAGGGTCAATGGCGACGGAATCCAGATTGCGGATTTCTTCATCGCCCGCTGGAGAAATTCTCTCCCAGTTTTTTCCTGAGTCCTGTGAACGAAATATGCCGGTTCGCGTTCCCGCGATAAACTCGTCAGGTTGGCTCGGTGCAGCTTCGAGTGCGCGAACCGCCTCTCCTTGTAATCCAATCAGCTTCCAGGTTCTTGCGCCATCTGCACTGCGAAATATTCCGCCACCCGCTTGCGGCTGCTGATACCAGACTGCAGCGTAGATATTGATGGTGTCTCCCGGGACGCTAAGCAAGCGAGTAATCACGGCATCGGTTCGCAATCCGACCCGTCCACGCAACTCCCACTTTGCGGCGCCACTTTCTTTGACAAACACGTGCCCGTCCGCTGTTCCTAGATATAGCGTGCCGCTGGAATTGGCGCCCAGCGAAATAACCAGTCCGCCTTCCGGCCCCAGGCGTTCCCAAGTTTGCGCTCGCGTCTTTCCCGCCAGGGCCACCAGCAAAAATATGCAGAGGTACAGTCTTCGGCGCAAAAACTATTTCTCCTCTCGCGTTACTACAAAAAATCGGGCTCCCCGAGTTATCCCGGAGAGCCCGATGGTTATTTTAGTTCGCGTCTCGTCACGAGCTGCAAGGAACTCGCGCCGATCACGGTTTTTAGTAAGTCGCGCCTTCGGGTACGAGCACGAAGTCAACGCGACGGTTTTCCTTCTCTTGGCCCTTTTCCGCCGACGCTTCGCCAACGCGGGTGCTGATGCGGGATGCATCGATGCCCTTCTCGCCCAGATACTTCTTGGCAAGTTCGGCACGTTGCTCCGCTAGCTTCGCGGCCTTTGGTTCCTTCTTGTCTGCGAACCCGACGATAACCAGCTTGGCGTTCGGGTCGCTCTTTAGGCGCAGAGCCACGTCATCGCCCACGCGCTTGCAAGCGTTGTCGAAGCGAGCTGCACCGGGTTTGGTGTAGCCGCAATCGCCAACCTTGGCTGCTTGTGGAGGCGGTGCCGGCTGCTGCACGTCAACGGTGGTGGTGGCGCTAGTGCGGCCACCCTGTCCATCGTCTGCGGTGCAAGTAACCGTGTAGCTGCCTGCCGAGAGGCCAGTGGAGTCAAACTGCGCTGTTTGGCTGGTGCCAGAGACCTGGCCTCCAGTCGCGGCGTAGCTGTAGGTAATTGGATCGCCATCCGGATCGCTGGCGGTCGAGTTAATCGCGACGCGCTCGCCCGCGATGATCGGGTTGCGTTCGGGTGCGCAGGAAATCGTCGGTGGACGGTTGGGGCGCTTTGCCACGGCCACATCCGCCGCGCAGGTTGCAGTGCCGCCCTTGCCGTCGTCAACTTTAGCGTTCACGGTGTAGGTGCCAATCGCGAGGCCGGAAGGGTTGAAGCGCGCGTCGGGGCCGGAGCCCTCGACGGTGCCGCCCGTTGCCGTGTAACTGTAGGTCAACGGATCGTTGTCAGCGTCACTGGCGTTCACGTGGATAGTAACCGGGTCGGTTGAGCCTTGATAGACCGATGGCTTATCCGCGGCGCAAGCTGCGACTGGGGGATGATTGGGTTTCGGCGGGATCGGAGGGTAGCCCCAACGCAGGACAAGGCCCGAGCCAATCTTGAAGTTGTTCTGGCGACCGGTTGCATTCAAAAAGGGACCATTGAAGTTGGTCATCAGGTAGTCAGCTTCCACGAAGCGCCACGCCAAGTTCTTCATGAGGATGACGTCGATACCGCCGCCACCTTCCAACGCAAAGGTGTTCTTTCCGACGTCGCCGGTAAGCTGCGAGCCACCGTGTGCGCCGCCCGCCAAGAATTCGACGAAAGGCACAAAGTGGTCAAACTTGCGGAAGTTGATGCGCGGACCAAACAGATAGGTCTGCCATCCGCCGCTCACGCTGAGAGGCGTGAAGGTGCCACCACTCGACTGCAGAATCTGGCGATTGAAATGATAGCCGCCAACTTCAGCAACGAGACCCAACCAATTGTTCGGATTGAATGCAAACGATCCGGTAGCCCCTTGGTTGTTAAAGTTGTTGAGGCCCTCGCCTGGATTGAAATTCACATAGCTGTACATACCCGCGATTTCCCACCGCGGTGTCAGCCGTCCCCATGCATGGCGGTTCCATGCATTATTTGCCCAGTCCGAAAAAATATCCGCTGGCATAGGAGCTGCAGCGGCAGGCATCGCGAAGAGAGTACGCGAGGCCGGGGCGACATTGTATTCGCCTGTTGTGGCTGGGGCCTTAGAACTGGATACTGCAGAGTCGTTATCATTACTGGCTGCGCTCGCATCTTTTTGCTGAGCACAAAGTGGCAGGGCCAACAACGCTCCCAGAACCACCGTTACACACCACCTACGCATAGTTTCCTCCCCTAACACTTCCTAGGATTCCCCTGATTTGCTGCGTGTGTTCCCTTCGAGCCCACCTGCTGTGATGGACGGCTGCCGGTGTATTCACGCAGCATTCAGCTTGTTTCTTAAACTTTTCTTGGGCGGATATGCAACCGATTTACTCGCGTTGAGCGAGGACACGGATGGAAACAAGTCGCTGTCCGGACAAAGCATATTCCATAACTTCATCAATCTGCAAGCAATTCCTTAGGTCGCACCAGTCCCCTTCGAGTTTGCTGCTTATACAGATGCACAGGCCTTTGCATCGGGTTCAAATATGTCAGTGAGACTTAGGGGAACCATTTTGCGTTACACTCCTTTTCATCTATGGTCCCTACTGTCGGTTTGGATTTGAACTGGGCTGGGCACCCTCGCTCCATCGCCTCGGCTCTGCTGCGTTCCGGTGATACGGCGGTGCTGATTGATCCCGGACCGTCTTCCACCCTACCCACCCTGAGGGAGCAACTTTCGGTTCAAGGATTGACGGTCAAAGATCTTGACGCCATTCTGCTGACCCATATCCACTTGGATCATGCCGGCGCCACGGGTTCCCTGGTACAGGAAAACCCGCAACTCCGCGTCTATGTGCACACGCGGGGGTTGCCGCACATGGTCGATCCCGCAAAGTTGCTGAACAGCGCAGGGCGGCTCTACGGCGCGGATATGCAAACTTTGTTCGGTGATTTTCTGCCTGTTCCCGCAGCGAATCTTCTGGCTCTTACCGGTGGTGAAACAATTGAAGTGGGATCGCGAAATCTGCAGGTCCTTTATACGCCGGGACACGCGTCGCACCACGTGACCTACTTTGATCCGTCGGAACAGTTGGCCTTTGTCGGCGACACCGCGGGCATCTGCATACAGGGTCATCCCTTCGTGCTTCCGGCTACTCCTCCACCGGACATAGACATTGAACTCTGGGACAAGTCACTGGACGCGATCGGCAACCTGCATCCGCAGCGGCTGTTTTTGACGCACTTCGGATATTCGGACGATCCGGCGCGGCACATCGCCAATTATCGCGAGCGTCTACGCCATTGGAGTGATTTCACGGCGCGGATACTAGGCGAGAAAATGGACGAAGAGGCGGCTATGCATGCTTTTGGACAGGAAGTTGCGGCGGATGCGGCGCAATCGCTGCCACCGGACGAGGTTGCGCACTATAACTTTACGGGTTCGTTTCACTTGTCGTGGCTGGGACTGGCGCGCTATCACCGCAAACGGGCGACAGTTAGTACGTGATATCTAAAGATCCGCAACGATTACTAGGATTTGGGTTTTTATTTTCTCAACGCTCTCGCGAAAATTTTCGTTCGTAAAGGAACGATACAATCACCAGCACGATACCCAGCAGCAAGAACGATAAAACCCTATAGAACTTTTCCAGATACGAAATGTCGTAGAAGAGGACTTTCACTACTACCACGCCGAGTAGCAC
>JBAVNY010000286.1:0-13992 GCA_049691535.1 Candidatus Acidiferrum sp. | reverse complement strand
GATCTGGGATCGCGATTCCTCAGATACAACTACACGGTCCTTGCTGCGCTTTCTTTGCTGATGGCGGGAGGAATTTGGCTGACGTATCGCAATATTTCGCGGGAAATGAAACTTGCGAGGCTGAAGTCTGATTTTGTGGCCAACGTTTCACATGAGCTACGAACACCGTTGGCCTTGATTCGACTATACGCAGAGACTTTGGAACTCGGGCGGCTCACGGCAAAAGAAAAATACCAGGAATATTTCCGCATCATCCGCGAGGAGAGCGAACGTTTAACCGCGCTGATCAACAACATTTTGGACTTTTCGCGAATCGAGGCGGGGCGCAAGGAGTACGAATTCAAAGAGACGAATTTGGCAGAACTTGTGCGTTCGACGCTGGAGTCTTATCGCTTTCAAATTCAGCAACACGGGTTTGCGTTCGAAGAGAATATTTGCGGGGATATTCCGCCGCTCTCCGTCGACCGTGAAGCAATCGCTCGCTCGCTGCTCAACCTGGTGAACAACGCGCTGAAATACTCGAAGGATCAGAAATACATTGGCGTGCGCTTGTATCGTTCGAACGGCAGCGTGAATTTGGAAGTCTGCGACCACGGGATCGGTATTCCATCCAACGAACACGAGAAAATCTTCGAGAAGTTTTACCGCTGCGGAGATCCGCTGGTTCACAACGTCAAGGGTTCAGGTTTGGGGCTCTCGCTGGTCCGGCACATTGCGCGGGCGCACGGTGGAGATGTATTGGTGGAGAGCGAGCCTGAGAAAGGCAGTAAATTTACGATCGCATTGCCGATGACTCGTGCAGTGCAGGCTGGAGGTGCGGTCGCATGAGGACAATTCGCGCGTGGAGCTATGCCATGTTCCGTAGCAGACCGGAGCTTCGATGGAAACCGTGAAGATTTTGATTGTCGAGGATGAGCCGAACATGGTCGCCGGCCTGCGTGACAATTTCGAATATGAAGGCTTTCAGGTAATGACGGCGCTTGATGGTGTGGAAGGACTTGAAAAGGCGCTGAAGGATTCTCCAGATCTAGTTGTTCTTGACGTGATGATGCCACGCATGAGCGGGCTGGATGTGTGCAAACAACTCAAGGCAAAACGACCATCCATTCCAATCATTATGCTTACGGCCCGCGGGCAGGAAGTGGACAAGGTGGTTGGACTGGAACTTGGCGCGGATGATTACGTGACCAAGCCATTCTCGATCCGAGAGTTGCTCGCTCGGGTGAAGGCTGTTCTTCGGCGGGCGCAAGCCGTTCCAAAGGAACAAGAGCGCTACACCTTTGGCGATGTCGAGGTGAATTTGCGCAGCTATCAGGTGGTGCGTGCCGGCAAACCGGTGGAGTTTTCCAGTAAGGAATTTGACCTGCTGAAACATTTTCTGTGTCACTCCGGAGAGACGCTGAGCCGTGACCGTTTGCTCGACGAGGTATGGGGCTACGAGAGCTTTCCAACCACGCGGACGGTGGATGCTCACATTGTGCGGATTCGCCAGAAGCTCGAACCAATTCCGGAGCAGCCGCGATTTTTTCTTACGGTGCATGGGGTGGGATACAGGTTCGTAGGATGAGATGAGCATGATTACGAGCATTTCAGAAAAACAAAACGCCGAACGGAAGTCGCTTGGGAGGCGCGGGCCGAGCGAATCAGTTCACATGGAAAAAGTGTTGGCTACCCAAGAAGAGTTCAGTCCGTCAGAAAAGGTTATGGAGAATTTTGTAGCGCTGAAGAAGGAGTTGGATGCGGTGCAGGGCCAGCATGGCCGGCTGCAGCAAGCCATTTACGAAGCGGCGCAAATTCAACGGAGGCTTTGTGCTCCCCGCGAATTAATTTGGGGAGAGTTTGAGGTTGCGGGTGAGATTTTTCCGGTGCGTCATCTTTCCGGAGATTTTTTCAAGGTGATGGAACTTGGCTCTATGCTCGGATTGGCGGTCGGTGACATCGCGGGCAAAGGAATGA
Source organism: Candidatus Acidiferrum sp. (assembly GCA_049691535.1). Classification (GTDB taxonomy): domain Bacteria; phylum Acidobacteriota; class Terriglobia; order Acidiferrales; family UBA7541; genus Acidiferrum. The sequence continues at coordinate 12,036 of JBAVNY010000286.1, read as the reverse complement.
CGGCGGGAATTTGGCAAGCCCATCTGATGCACTTGGTCGAGCGTGCTGCGCGCGCCTTCGAGCAGGCGGCCGATGTTGTCGCCGAGGTCAATCGCGAATTGTGCCGGGAACAAAGTGAACCACCACCGATTACTGCGCTGTTTTTCGCGCGGCTTGATCCGGAGCGAAACGAACTGTCGTATTGCAGCGCAGGTTTACCAGACCCGCTAGTGGTTCGGCGCAACAAGTCCGTGGAACGGCTACAAGTGGGCGGCCCAATGCTGGGGGCGCTGAAAGATGCGGCGTACAACTCTGGCCATGTGTGCCTAAATCCGGGCGATATGCTGCTGGCTTATTCAGACGGCCTGACAGAATCGCGGAATGCTCAGGACGAGGAGTTTGAAATGGCACGGCTGTCTACAGCGGCTAACGCGGTGAACGGCGCAAGTGCAAACCAGGTTCTCTTCTCGACGCTGGGGGCGGTGTTGGACTTTGCTGACTCGTGCTCGCCGGCTGATGATTTGACACTGTTGGTGGTGCGTCATCGCGAACATGCGCCTGCGAAGCAGACTTCTGCAGGTAACAAAGATTTATCGACGCTTGGTGATCGACTGCCTTCAACGGGGCGGCCGAGGCAGGAACGAAAAAGAAAAGCGGTTAGCTAGCAACAGTTGAACGGATGTCAGGACGGGCTCGACAACTTGTGCGTCGAGCTCGACGGTATTGGTGTGTCTAAATCAGAGGAGAACACCGGTGATGGCAAGCAAATCGACTTTGTTGATCATGGAAGAAATGCCGATCTACGCAGCCATGGACCAGCCTAAAGTAATCTGTCAAGAACTGTGGAGCGACCTTTACAGGGATCATCATCACTATGTGCTGCAGATCTGCCGGCGATTTTTTCGTAGACCGGAAGACGCCGAGGATGCGGCCGCGGAAGTGTTTTTGAAGCTTTGCCGAGTGGTGCATCAGAAAAACGACACGCTGCCTTTCCGGCCGTGGCTCACGCAGGTGGCATGGCACCACTGCATTGATAGGCTGCGCCGGCGGAAGAACGAGAAAAATGCCTCGGTGGAAGGACTGGAACTTAGCAACATCGTGGATCGGTCGGCACCCTCGCCGCTCTCGCAAATTCTGCACAAAGACCAACAGCGCCACGTCAGGGAACAGTTGATTCGCCTCCCGGAGAAATACAAAGTTCCGCTGATGCTGCGTTATTACCGGGGAATGAGCTATTCGGAAATTGCCCGCGCGTTAAACACGCGGCTGCCTACCGTAAGGATGATGGTGTTTCGCGCCAAGAATTATTTGCGGCGCAATTTGCGAAGGTCGGGGGCGGTAGGTTTCGGGGATGCGCGGAGATGGTCGAAGGCTGCTTATATAAACAAGGGGATTTCCAGTCTGCAAGGGTAGTTGACTGCTGCGAAACAAGAACCTCCCCGGTTTGATAGCAGGTAAGTTTGTCTGATGGTCTTACCCATCATGAAGTCCGCCATAACCACAATTAAACGGTCGGAGTCGCCTGTTTTTGTGCGCGGGAGCATCTGACCGGCGACAAGCCGGGTCCAGATATGTTTTCTCGTGTGGCATTGCACTACTTTTACGAGCGTGACGTGGCGTCACGGCTTCCTCCTCCTCCCTTACGGCAAATGTCCGCCCCTGCATCACAAAGAAAAAGTGAATGGTTGACTTCGTAACAAAAAGTAAGTAAAAGAAACAAAGCGAAAGACTTCGAAAGTCGTTCGATTTGGTTCTCGAAATATGCGTCCCGCTCCCCAGGGGGTGTTCCATGTGTTTGGTAGTCGATGAGCTTAGACCGAAAGTTCTCGTACTCGTGCTAGTCGCTCTTGTTCTGGCGCCGGTAGTAACCGCGCCCGCATTCGCACAGTCTACGTATACTTCTCAGTTAACAGGCGTGGTCTCTGACCCGTCTGGCGGGGTGATTCCTGGTGCGAAGGTTGAGCTTACGGACGAGGCCACAGGAGTTGCCTTAAATTTCACGACGGATAGCCGTGGCATCTACGTGTTTACGGGTGTGCGTCCCGCTACGTACTCGATTCGAGTTCAAGCGACTGGCTTGGCTACTCAGGAGCGCAAAGGACTTGTTCTCGCTGTAAATCAACAGGCCTCGCTCGACTTTACGCTCCATCCAGGCAGCGTTTCCGAAAGCATCACGGTGACGGAACAAGCCCCGCTGCTGGACACCGGCAACGCTTCGCTTGGCACCGACGTGACCAACGAGTATGTCCGCGACATTCCGCTGCCGGATCGTAGCTTTTTTGGATTGGTCTTTCTTGCGGGTGGCGTGACGGAGGCGGCGGGCTCGGGAATTCAGGATTCCTACCCTGCGGGAACAAACTTCGTTTCGAATGGGCAACGCAACGCCACCGCGGAAGTACGAATGGACGGGGCGCTGACCAGCGCTCCAGAGCAGGGGGAGGGAGGCACTACCAACGTTTACTACCAGCCGTCGGTTGAAATTGTTCAGGAGTTCAAAGTCGAGAACAACAGTTTTTCGGCGGAGTACGGAAACAATGGCGGAACCGTAGTGAATCTGGTGCTCAAAGAAGGTGGCAACAGATTCCACGGTAGCGGCTGGTGGTTCGGCCAACGGTCTGCGCTGGATGCCAACGATTTTTTCAACAATTCAGCGGGAGTTCCAAAGCCGGATCACTCTCGTGATCAATACGGGTTCTCGTTGGGTGGACCGATCCGCAAAGATAAGACTTTTTTCTTTGTGGATTTTGAACGAGTGAAGGTCGCTGATGCTGTCAACATTTCTGGGGTTGTGCCGACCGCGGATGAGCGCATTGGCAATTTTTCTAACAGCGGCGTTTCCATTTTCAATCCGTTGGCCTGTACCTCGGTAAATAACGGCCAGTGCGCAAGCCGCGCACCGCTGGTGGGAGACTCTTCCAACGTGGATACGCAAGGGAACCCCTTGGCTGGAGTGGTCAACGTGATTCCGCAAAGTCTGATCGACCCCATTGGGCAAAAGATTATCAATTTGTATCCGATGCCCAACGTACCGAACGGGAATGGTTTTAACTATCGTGCCTCGACGATTGCGGCAAGCGCTGGCTACCAGTATGACGTCAAGATAGACCATCACTTCAACGAGAACATGCATCTTTCCGGTCGCTACAGCCATCTCTATTCGGACTTCTCCACACCCTTCATCGTTGGTGATGGCACGGATGCGAACGGAAACACTATTAATGATGGGCTCGCTGGAAAAACCGTGGTGAATAACGCCGGGCTGGAATTCAATTGGACACTGACGCCCACGACGCTGTGGACCAGCCGCTTTGCGTTGGACCGCGTGAATTCGCCGGGACAATCGGTTGGTCCCAGCTTTGCCTCGGTTGGTCTACCGGCAATTCTCGGGCAGGCCAACGGCTTGACGCGAATGCCGACGATTCAGATGGATACGAGCGGAGCTGCGAACCAGTTGTCATTGTTCAATCAGTGCTGCACGGATACTTCGTTCGCGCACACACTCTTTTCGTATTCTTCCGCAGTTTCGTTGGTTCGCGGACGGCAGACCCTGAAAATCGGATTTGAGCAGCGGCAATTCTTGAACAACTTCGGACAGCCCAACTACCCAACTGGTTATTTTTATTTCCCGCAAAACATTACCGCCAGTTCCCCGACGGATGTGAGCACCGGAGATTCGTTTGCTGCGTTGCTGATGGGCTACGGCGACCCCGGTAGCTATATCAACATCCAGCCAACCGTCGCGGACAAATCTTGGGAGACTGCCTTTTACGTGCAAGACGATTTCAAGGTCAGCGCAAAGCTAACCTTGAATCTTGGCTTGCGCTACGGTTGGAGCACGCCGTACACCGAGAGATTCAATCACCAGCAATACAGCGACTTTTCCGCCAGTACTGGTGTGACGGTGCCTTTGCCGGATGCCCTCAATCCCTCGGTGACCACGCCGAACGATCTGAAGGGTACAACGGTGTTTGTCGGTCAACAGGGATTCGGCCGTCACTTGCCAATTGATTGGCGAAATGTGGCGCCACGATTTGGATTTGCCTACTCGTTGAATCCAAATACGGTGGTGCGTGGCGGCGCCGGTATCTACTACGGTTTAAATCCGGCTACCAATTTCCAGTACACGGGCACGGCGTTCAGCAGTTCAGGCAACGTGTTTTTCACCACCGATGGATTCCAAAGCAGATCGGCAACACTGGAAAACCCGTTTCCCAACGGCCTACCTTTACCGCAGGGGCAGTCGCAGGGCGCAAATCCGAATTGGGGATTTTCGAACTCCAACAACCTGGGTACGGAAGAAGCACGCAACGCCAACATTTATCAGTGGAATCTTGGTGTGCAGCATTTGTTTCCCTGGGACGTGACCATCGGAATCGATTACTCTGCCAATCGCAGCAATCACTTGCCTTGGGGCGGAGACAATATCACCACGACGCGGAACAGAAATTTTCTACCGTCTTCGGTTCGAGCAGAAGTCTCGGCGGCGCAACACGCGTTAGATCCCAACTGTGACGTGGATGGCTGCGTAACTTCTTACCTCAATCAGTTGGTGAATAATCCGTTCCAGTCGCTTTTCGTGCAGGTGCCTGGGCAACCGGCTCCGATTTACAACGAACCGTCGTCGCTTTACGTTCAGGCGCAAATCCCGCTCGTTGATTTGTTGCGGCCGTATCCGCAGTTCGCTGGAAGTTTCACGGGGCTGCCAAATCTAGGTGCGAACTCGTTCTATAACTCGATGCAGATTCGCTTTCAAAAGCGCGCTAATCACTACCTAAGCTTTGAGGGAAATTACACGCTGTCCAAGGCGACGGATGATTCCTCGGCAGGGTTTAATGCGTTTGTGGGCACTCTGAATGCGGGAAACGTGCAACAGCTGGACCAACTGAAGTTGGAGCACTCCATCAGTGCGAACGATGCAACGCATCGCCTGGTTTTTGCGGCCATTGCGAACGTTCCCGTGGGTCGCGGCCTGTGGATCGGCAAGGATATGAATAGCATTCTGGATGGCTTTGTGGGTGGCTGGAGCGTTTCGACGGTGGTGACTTTCCAAAGCGGGCAGCCTTTAGCGTTCAGTACCAACGGCACATCTGACGGATTATTTATAGATGGCAACCAGCGGCCGAATCTAACGTGCAGCCAGCTTTCAAGTGGGATCAGTTATCATCAGGCGGCTGCTACCGGGCAATCTGTATTTAACGCAAATTGCTTCGCATTCCCGGGAGATGAAGTGCCGGGTGACGCGCCGCGGTACATCGCGACATTGCGTACGGACGGGATTCACAATTCCGATCTTTCGTTCAGCAAGGAATTCAAGATCAGAGAGGGAATGCTGATACAGATACGCGGTGAATTCTTTAACTTCACCAACACGCCGCGCTTTGCCGCGCCCAACACTACTGTGTCCGACTTGCTGACACCAAATTCCAGCTTTGGAATGGTGACTTCGACGGCGAATACGCCCAGGCACACGCAATTTGGTATTCGTTTCCAGTTCTAATTTATGACCACCTTGGCAAAAACCGTCTCCGTAGTAGCACTTTTGTCCGTCGGAATCCTACTTCATTTCGATGAAGCGGGTGCACCGGAGCAAAACTGGACGCATTTTGTACGCATCGGAGCTTATGGTCTGAAATCCGATAATGCCGATGCCATTGTTGGCAACGCGACGAAAACACACGTTTTTGGAATCGAAGTGGACAATGATATTCCTGGACGTTACGAGAGCTTCGTCGATCCAACTGTCAAACTGAAGGCCATAAAATCTGTTGCCGATGCTGCACACCAGGCTCACAACCGGGCTTTTGTTTATATCGCCGGCACGGAATGCATCACGGCGAGTGCGGATAAATCGCCGCACTCGGTCTTAAAGGATCACCCCGATTGGATTCAACGGAAACTTACCGGCGAGCCTGCCGTGTTCACTTCGGGAGCGGCGTTTTGGATTAGTCCAGGTGACGAAGATGTCTGGATCAGTCCGTACGCCAAAGAGTGGCGCAAAGTTTACATGGAGCGCGTCCGGCAAATTGCCGCGACCGGTATGGATGGCATTTACGTGGATATTCCTTACTGGATGACCCATTTCGACGGATGGGAGAATTCTTGGGCCAGCTTTGATGACGCGACCGTTGCTGCGTTTCGCGAGAAAACTGGGCTGGATGCGCGCAAAGACCTGAAGCTCGGCGACTTTCACGATGGAAATTTCAGAAAGTGGATCGATTTTCGAATCAGCACGCTTACCGACTTTTTGGCGGAGATTGGAGACAATGCTCGCTCCGTTAACCCACACATCATGCTGATTCCCGAGATTTATCCTGGCATTGAAGAGGAATCGACGCGAGTAGGCGCGGATGTATACGAGATGTACGGCGTGTCGGACGCGATTGCCCACGAGTATGAATTTGGATCCGGCGAGCATATGGCGTCGTCGAGAACCCAGCTCGATTGGTTTCTTTACCAGGCGGGAATGCTGAGTTTTCGTGCGTTCGCGCAGGGTAAAGCGACCTGGATCTTGAACTATTCTTGGGACGGCGACAAAAATGTGGACGCACGGGAAGCGATGAAAAATCTCGCCATGTCGCAGGTGATCGCTGGTGCGAACTTCTGGGACGCGCCGGGCCATTCGATGGCTGGCTCAAATGATGAAGCCACACGAACCGAGATTTTTAAGTGGATCGAAGAGAATCAGAAGACGCTCTACACTCCGCGGGAGCCGATGCAGCCTATCGGTGTTTATTTTTCTCCCAAGAGCCGCGACTACGATGCGGAGAATTTTCTGCCGTCTTATCGCGGACTCCTGATGATGCTGCTGCAAGCGCATCGCGAATTTCAGATCGTCACGCCAAAAACCCTTGCTGAGTTTCACGGCAACGTACTTGTGCTAGCTGGCGTGAGCGCATTATCCGCAACGGAAAAGCAGACTCTGAAAGGCTTCAACAAGCGGGGCGGGCAGTTAGTCATCACGGGCCAAGATGCTACGGAACTCGGCAGTTCGCAGCAGATTGTGCGCATGCCCGATTGTCCTGGAAAGAGCTATCTTGCGGGGTTACAGCGCGACTTTTTGCAAGGATCGCGCGAAGTGCCAGAGACTTTCCTTCGCGCGCTCAAGCCGCAGCAGGACATTTCGGTTGATGCGCCCACGACGATCGCGACGAATTTTGCGCGCGTCGAGGGAATACCGCACATTTTTATGGCGAACTTTGCTGGACTGGTTCCTGGAAAAATTGCCACTCCAACTTTGGCTTCCGGAATAAAAATTAGTGCCCCTGCCGCTGATGGAGCCGTTCTGGTGTATCTTCCTTTTCTCGGTGAACGGCAAACCCTGCATGGCGCGAAAAAGGGAGACAGGATGGAATTTGTTCTGCCGCCTGTGGAACGGGGGGCAATTGCGTGGATACCGGGTCAATCGATGAGACCTAGATGATGATGGCTTCAACTGTTCCCTCCGGAAAAGTGAAAGGGTTGCAGGCGCTGGCTGATTCTCGCGGCGTTATCGCTGCGCTGGCGATCGATCAGCGCAGTGCTTTGCGCGGGCTTTTTGCTCGTGCGATGAATGCGGATCCGGAAAGCGTTCCTGAAGAGAAGCTTATTCAGTTTAAAGAGATGGTCAGCTCGGCTCTCACTCCGTATGCAAGCTCGATATTGTTGGATCCGGAGTACGGACTGCCTGCTGCGAAGAGTCGTGCAAAGAGGTCGGGCTTGTTGCTGGCGTACGAAGAATCGGGATATGACAAAAATGTGCGGGGGAGATTACCGCGGCGATTGAAGGGCTGGTCGGCGCAGCGCCTGGTGGAAGCGGGAGCAAACGGAGTCAAACTGCTGCTCTATTATTCCAATGTCTCAACCGTCGAGATTAACGCCGCGAAATACGAATTTGTTCGAAGTGTGGGAGCGGAGTGCACTGCTTGCGACATTCCTTTCTTCCTTGAGCTGGTCAGTTATCGCGAGGGATTGGAGGAAAAAGGTGACGCGTTCGCGCGGGTAAAGGCGGAAGTAGTCTCGGCGGGTATTGTCGAGTTTTCCAAACCTGAGTATCGTGTGGATATTCTCAAGGTCGGCATGCCTGTAAACCTTAATTTGGTTCAGGGGGCGCCTGCGCTTGGCGGAACAGAATTCCTCCATAATCGAGAGGACGCAAAACTTCACTTTCGTCGGGCCGCCGACCTTTCTCGTGTGCCTTTCATATATTTATCAGAGGGCGTGAGCAACCCGACATTTCAATTCGGACTGGAGCTTGCCAGCGAAGCACAAGTAAAGTTTTCGGGCGTGCTTTGCGGAAGAGCGACTTGGAAAGATGGAGTGCCCGTTTTCGTGAACGGCGGCATGAGCGCTTTGCAAGGCTGGCTGGTGGAGCAGGGAATTGAAAATATCGAGAACGTCAATAAATGTCTGGCTACCGCCACACCCTGGTTTTCGTTTCACGGTCAGTCGACTGGAGCGTAAGAACGCGGCATGTTCCTTTGTGTCAGTCTCAATCCGGCCGTAGATAAACGGATCACTCTTCGCGATCTGCAGCTTGGCCGTGTGAATCGTGCTTTGAAATCGATTGCGGCGCCGGGTGGGAAGGCAGCGCATGTGACCATGGTTTTGCGCACGCTGGGTGCAGAGCCCATCTGGGTGGGATTCGCGGGTGGCACAAGCGGAACGGCCCTGCTAGAAGGCTTGCACGGAATGTCGATTCGCGCGGAAGCGGTTAACATTGCCGGCCGCACGAGAACAAATCTGGAGCTCGTCGACGATAAAGGTGTGACGGAGGTTCTCGAACCGGGGCCCGATGTAACTGTTTCCGAGCTGCAGCTTTTCGAAGATACGTTGCGTAGACTGTTAGCGAAATCGCCGGCGTCGACAGTGGTTTTCTCTGGAAGCTTGCCACCTGGCGTGCCGGCTAATTTTTACTGCAGGCTAGTAACGCTGGCACACGAGTACGGGGGACGTGCGTTCGTCGATAGCAGCGGCGACGCGTTCAAGATGGCGCTGCAGGCTCAACCTGAATTCGTTAAGCCCAATCAGGAAGAAGCCGAGTCTTGGAGTGGGAACGCCATTGATGGATCTCGTTCTGCCGCCGTCACGCTAAACGCCATGCTGGACGCAGGCGCCTGCGCTGGCGCACTCAGCCTGGGCGCGCGCGGATTGATTTTTCGGCCATCGAAGCAACAGCGCGACACTTTCTTCGCGAGGGGTACAGAATTATCAGTAAAGTCGTCGGTGGGAAGTGGCGATGCGACTTTGGCGGGCTTTGTCTTTGCGGCCCATCATGGATTATCTCCGATGGAGGCAGTGCGGCTGGCGGCAGCATGCGGCGCGGCCAATTGTCTGGCGGACGGCCCGGGACTGGCACGTGCTACGGATATCGAGCGATTGAAACGTGAGATTCGTGTGGAAGTGTTGAACTAGCTGCGGAGAAAGGGCGGGAGTTCTCGCAAATGTTGAGTGAAGAGCGTCGCCGAGAGATTTTGGAAATGTTGCGGAACGACGGGCGCGTGTTGGTGCGTGAACTCTCCAAGCATTTTCGAACTTCGCAGATCACTATTCGCAAAGATTTGGAGCACCTGCACCATGATGGACAGCTGGAGAGAACGCATGGTGGCGCGCTTCAAAAGGAAACAGGCGCACTTCGGGACAGTCCACTCGAAGAGAAAGCTCGCCAACATCGTCAGGAGAAAATCCGGATAGCCGCCGCTGCCGTCCAAAAAATCCGCAAAGGGCAGGTGATTATTCTCGATTCGGGAACCACGACAACCGCCATCGCGCGATCCTGCAGAGAAATAAAAAATCTTACGATCATCACTAACGCTACAAATATTGCAGCGGAGTTGGCGGATTCTTCTGTGGAAGTAATTCTCACCGGCGGAGTGCTTCGCCAGAATTCCTATTCGCTGGTGGGGCCGCTTGCCGAGGAATCTCTGCGAAAGCTGAGTGCCGACGTACTTTTTCTTGGTGTGGACGGCTTTGACGTTCGCTATGGGCTGACTACTCCTAATTTGTTGGAGGCGCGGGTGAATCGGGCGATGGCGGAATCTGCTCGCCGCACTGTGGTAGTCTGCGACTCCAGTAAATTTGGCCGGCGCAGCTTGTCCCTGATCATGCCGGCTTCGTCGGTCCATGAAGCCATTACCGATAAGAATATTTCTAAGCGCGACCTCAAGGCCCTTCGCGAAGCAGATATCGAAGTAACTCTGGTTTAAGGCGTGCAAATCAGCGATCGAAAGAATACTCATGTCAACGAATGAAGTGACCCAGCAGTCATCGGAAACGTGGAACGAAATTCTGTCGCAAGGCCAGGTCTGGCAAGCGACTCTGCGGGAACTGAAGCAGAGCACGGTGCCGGATAGAATTCTGAAAGCTAGCAGTACATCGCGATCTTGGCTTTTTGTCGGCTGCGGTACCAGCTTTTATCTGGCGGAAGCGGCCGCAACGTCGTGGACGTTGTTGACCGGCGAGCCGGCTAGGGCCGTCCCCGCCTCCGAGATCCTGCTCTACCCTGCGCTTAGCCATCGGGGTGAGGCAGATGTCCCCGCTGTGGTGATCTCGCGTTCCGGTCGCACTTCAGAGGCAGTTCGCGCAGCAACCACCTTAAAGCAAGATCTGCATATATCGACTTTTGGGATCACCTGTGCACAGGAAAGCCCTCTAGAAGCCGTGTGCGATGCGACCATCGTTTTGCGAGCGGCGGATGAAAAGAGCACGGTCATGACGCGTTCGTTCACCAGCATGCTGATCAGTCTGCAATATCTGGCTGCGCGACGCTGCGGAAATGACTTGTTTGCGCAATCATTGTCAGAAATGGCCGAACAGTTTTCTGAACACGTCCCATCGTTAGCAGAAGAAATCGAATCGTTCGTGCGGAAAACTGTTTTTGACGATTACATATTTCTAGGACAAGGTCCATTCCATGGCGTCGCCCGCGAAGCAGCGCTCAAGGTAATGGAAATGTCTTGCTCCTATAGCCAGTTCTTCCATGCACTGGAATTTCGGCACGGTCCGAAGGCCATTGTGAGCCCGCAAACCTGCCTTACGTTTTTCCTGAGTGAAACCGCGCAGCAGACTGAGAAAGAAGTCTTGCAGGAGATGAAAGAGCTTGGTGGCGTCATCGTGGCTGTTTGCAACCACGCGGACGCTAGCATCCGTCGTTCGAGTGATCTGCTGGTGGAAATGAACTTACCCGTGAATGAGCTGGCCTTACTCGCTCCTTACACCGTGCCCGCTCAACTGTTGGGTTTTTTCACCGGCCGGAACAAGGGGCTGAATCCCGATCAGCCAAAGAATCTTACCCGTGTTGTGATTCTGGATTAGCAACGATAGGAGAACTCTGTGGCATCGTTTGATGTCAGCGTAATCGGCGAACTGAATCTCGATTTAATTTTGTACGGGCTTCCCGAGGCTCTGGTGCTGGAGCGCGAACATTTGGCAAAGGACTTGAGCATTACCCTGGGAAGTTCGTCGGCGATTTTTGGGCATAACCTGGCGCTGCTCGGCAATAAAGTGGCGTTCAGTTCGTGCATCGGCGACGACCCTTTTGGCGAAATTTGCGTGCAACGACTCTCCGCGAGTGGTGTCGACATGTCGCATGTGCGCAGACTGAAAGCGAAGACTACTGGTTTGACAGTTATTCTCCCGCAGCGCAAAGAGCGCTATATCCTCACCTATCCCGGCACCATGTATGACATGTCCCAACGTGAATTGGATCTAAGCTACGTTTTCAATGCCAAGCATTTGCATGTCTCTTCTTATTTCCTGCAAAAAGGATTGCGACCACACTTCATTGAAATTTTCCGCAAGGCCAAAGATGCCGGGCTCACCACTTCTCTGGACACCAATGACGATCCTGAAGGCCGCTGGAGCGGCGACATTCAGTTGCTATTGCGATACGTCGATATTCTTCTGCCCAACGAACGGGAATTGTGCAAGCTAGCGCAAACCGATGATCCCGTTAAAGCTGCCGACGTCCTGGCCCAGAAAGTTTCCGTGGTGGTCATAAAGCGTGGGTCACAGGGAGCAGTCGTGCGCGCTGGGAAAGATAAATACACAGGGTTCCCACCGGTGGTGGACGTGGTCGATCCA